>DASRXE010000112.1:0-4082 GCA_035654315.1 Brevundimonas sp. | reverse complement strand
GACAAGGACTACATCATCAAGGCCGGCGAGGTCATGCTGATCGATGAGTTCACCGGCCGGATGATGCAGGGCCGCCGCCTGTCCGAGGGCCTGCACCAGGCCATCGAGGCCAAGGAGGGCGTGAAGATCATGCCCGAGAACCAGACCCTGGCCTCGGTCACCATCCAGAACTATTTCCGCCTCTACGAAAAGCTGTCCGGCATGACCGGCACGGCCGCGACCGAGGCCCAGGAATTCCTCGACATCTACAAGATGGACGTCCTCGAGGTGCCGACCAACCGGCCGGTCAAGCGCATCGACCACGACGACGAGATCTTCCGCACCGCCGACGAGAAGAATCTGGCCATCGCCGGCCTGATCGCCGAATGCCACGTCAAGGGCCAGCCCATCCTGGTCGGCACGGTGTCGATCGAAAAATCGGAGGTCCTGTCGGAACTCCTCAAGACCTACGAATACGAGGTGCCGGTCAAGACGCTCAAGCCGCAGCACCAGCATCTGCTCGACAAGGTGGGCAGCGACGACGAGAAGGTCCGGCGCGAGGCCAAGAAGGCCTACCAGGCGCTGAAGGACGAGGACTTCGACATCGAGGTCAAGCGCGGCAAGGGTATCCCGCACAGCGTCCTGAACGCCCGCCAGCACGAGCAGGAAGCCTTCATCGTCGCCGAGGCCGGCCTGCCCGGCGCGGTGACCATCGCCACGAACATGGCCGGTCGCGGCACGGACATCCAGTTGGGCGGCAACCTTGAGATGAAGCTGGAGAAGTGGCGCCAGGAGCAGCGCAACCTCGCCATCGAGGTCACGCCGGAGATGGAAGCCGCCATCGAGGCTGAATTCAAGGCCGAGATCGCCGTCCAGAAGAAGAAGTCGCTGGCCGCCGGCGGCCTGTTCGTGCTCGGCACTGAGCGCCACGAGAGCCGCCGTATCGACAACCAGTTGCGCGGCCGCACCGGCCGTCAGGGCGACCCGGGCACCTCGAAATTCTTCCTCTCCTGCGAAGACGACCTGCTGCGCATCTTCGCCGGCGACCGGCTCGACTCGATCATGCGCAGCTTCGGCGTCGCCGAGGGCGAGGCGATCAGCCACCCGTGGCTGAACCGCGCCGTCGAGACCGCCCAGAAGCGGGTTGAGGCGCGCAACTACGACATCCGCAAGAACCTGCTGAAGTACGACGACGTCGTGAATGATCAGCGCAAGGCGGTATTCGAGCAGCGCCAGGAGTTCATGGACGCCGAGGACCTTTCCGAACTGGTCGCCGAGTTCCGCAACGACGTGATCAGCGACCTGATCGAGAAACACATGCCGCCCAAGGCCTACGCCGAGCAGTGGGACATCGACGGCCTCGACGAGAAGGTGAAGTCGACCCTCGGCCTCGAGCTGCCGTTGCACGACTGGGCCGCCGAGGAGGGCGTTTCAAACGAGGAGATCGAGGAACGGCTGATGACCGCCGCCGACGCCCGCGCCGCCGAACGGCTGGCGCTGATCGGCGCGGATCAGGCGCGCGGCCTGGAGAAGCAGTTCATGCTCCAGATGATCGACATGAACTGGCGCGAGCACCTGGTGCACCTCGACCACCTGCGCGGCGTCATCGGCCTGCGCGGCTATGGCCAGCGCGATCCGCTGAACGAGTACAAGACCGAGGCCTTCAACCTGTTCGAAACGCTGCTCTACGAGTTGCGCCACAATGTGACCCGCTGGCTTATGACGGTCGAGTTCCGCTTCGAACAGGCGCCCCCGATGGAGCTGCCGGAGTTCCAGGAAATCCATCTGAATCCGGGCACCGGCGAGAACGAGATGGCCGATCCCCGCGCCCAGTCGCCCGAGGGCATGCTGCAGGGCGAGGACCGCGCCCGCCTGCCGGTCGGGATGCTGCCGGCCGGCTGGGAACGCACCCCGCGCAACGCCGACTGCCCCTGCGGCTCCGGCCGCAAGTTCAAGCACTGCCACGGTAGTTTGATTTAAGGGCGCTATCGCTCGCGACGCGGTCGCTCGCTGCTTGAGCGCGGGATGAGGGCCCGCTATCGACCGTTGGATATACGCACCCACGGGAGACGCTGATGGCCGCTCGCAAGGACCTGTTCTCCCGCGCCCTCTCGCTTGACCCGGAACGCCTGCATTTCGCGGCCCACAGCCATCACCTGTGGCCGGACGCCTCGTTCGACGGGCAGGTGCGGGCGTGGGTCGAGGCGAACAGGTTCGCCGACCGAAAGTGGGACCTGATCTTCGGCGACGTCGTGCCGGAGGCTCAGGGCCATGTCGCCCGTGAGCTCAACCTGCCGTCGCCGGACAGCGTGGTCTTCGCCCCCAATACCCACGAGCTGCTGCTGCGCATCGTCTCGGGGATCGAGGCCCGGCCGGTGCGCATCCTGTCGACCGACGGCGAGTTCCACTCGTTCCGCCGCCAGGCCCAACGCTGGGAGGAGGCCGGCGAGGCCCTGGTCACGCGCGTGCCGCTGGCGCCCTTCGAGACCTTTTCCGAGCGTTTCGTCGAGGCGGCCCGAAGCGGCGGGTTCGACCTGATCGTGGTCAGCCAAGTGTTCTTCCGCACCGGTCAGGTCTTCGAACGCATCGGGGACCTGGCCGCCCTGGCTGATCCCGCCGGGCCATGGGTGGTGCTCGACGGCTACCACGGCTTCATGGCCACACCGACCGACCTGTCGGCGGTGGCGGACCGGATCTTCTATGTCGCCGGCGGCTATAAATACGCCATGGCGGGCGAGGGCGCCTGCTTCCTGCACGCCCCGCCCGGCTTCTGTCCGCGCCCGGTGATCACCGGCTGGTTCGCCGAGTTCGGCGATCTGGAAGGCCCGCCCGGGGGCGTCCAGTACCGCACCGACGGCGGACGCTTCTGGGGCGCCACCTTCGACGCCAGCGCCCTGTACCGCTTCAACGCGGTGCGCCGGATGCTGAATGAGGCCGGCCTGACCACCGCCGACGTCGCCGCCCATGCACGCGGCCTGATGCGCCGCTTCCAGGACGCGGCGACGGCCGGCGCGGCGGGACGGTTGGCCGGGGCGGAGCTGATCAATCCGGTCGCCGGCGAGGGCGCGCGCGCCCGTTTCCTCGCCTTCCGCCACGCCGACGCCCAGTCATGGCGAGCGCGTCTGCTCGAGGCGAACGTGGTCTCCGACGTGCGCGACGATGTCATCCGCTTCGGCTTCGGCCTGTATCAGGACGAGGCCGACGTGGGGCGGCTGATCGAGGCTTGCGAACGGGCGCTCTGAACCGGCTTGTCCACAGCTTGTCCACAGAGACATTTCGTACGCTACATGCGCGACATCGCCACCGGGACATCGAGGACAAAAACCGCGACAACCGGGACACCCGCGACATGCGGGGCCGCGGACGGGTTCAGAAGAAGATGGTGTCCGCCGACTTCTTCGCCTGCGGCGCCTTGCGAGGGGCCGGCGGCGTGTCCGGGCGCGCCGGCGGCGCGGCGGGGGCGGGCGCGGGCGTCGGCGGGGCTTCCGCCGGCGCGATCGGGGGCAGGGTCGGATAGGGCAGGCTTTCGGGGCTGCCGTCGCCCGGATAGGCCGTCAGCGGCGCCGTTCCGTCCGGCGCGACGCCGGCCGGCGCGACGCTGTCGGGCGCGTTCAGATCATCGCGGATGAAGGCCCAGGAGCGGCTGTCGGAACAGGCGCAGGCCTTCATATACCCTTCGCGGTCGCGCCAGATGACCAGCGGGTAGCGGGTCTGCAGCCCCGCCCCGCGCAGCTCGTCGCCCAGCCGGGCCGCGAACTGCCGGCCGGCCTCGACGACGGCGGTCCGCGCCAGGCTGCCGTCGGCCGCCGGGATGCCGGCGGCGGTCCAGTTGTTCGACGGCGTGGCGGTCCAGCGCTGGTACAGGGTCCAGTCCCGCGTCAGCCACAGCTCGGCCACGGTGGCGCGCTCGGCCGCCGTCGACCGGGCCAGGCCCTCATGGTCGGCGCGGGCGAAGACGACGATCCGCACCTCGATCCCGGCGGCGCGCAGCTTGGGCGCCTCCTCGCGCTCGTAGCGCTGCATGGCGGCCGAGTCCCGGTAGCCGATGATGTACAGCGGCTCGCCGCCGCCCCCGGCCGACAGCCAGGACGACTCGTCCAGCA
>DASRXE010000111.1:0-19589 GCA_035654315.1 Brevundimonas sp. | reverse complement strand
ATCTTCGCCTGGGCCATGCTGATCTTCGCCGGGATGATCATCATCGCCTTCCCGTCGATCATCCTGTCGACGCTGCTGCTGGAGGTCGAGCGGGCGCTGGGCTGGCCCTTCTTCGATGCGCTGAAGGGCGGCGATCCGCTGCTGTGGCAGCATCTGTTCTGGTTCTTCGGCCATCCGGAGGTCTACATCATCTTCCTGCCGGCGGCCGGCGCAATGTCGACCATCATCCCGGCCATGGCGAGGACGCCGCTGGTCGGCCATCGAATGGTGGTGCTGGCCATGCTGGCGACGGGCTTCATCAGCTTCGGCGTGTGGGCCCACCACATGTTCACCACCGGCATGCCGACTATCTCGACCAGCTTCTTCTCGGCGGCGTCGATGGCGGTGTCTGTCCCCGCCGGGGTGCAGGTCTTCGCCTGGATCGCCACCATCGCCGCGGGGCGGATGCGCTTCACCACGCCCGGCCTGTTCGCCGTCGGCGGCCTGACCATCTTCGTCATGGGCGGGCTGACGGGGGTGATGGTGGCCATGGTGCCGTTCGACTGGCAGGCCCACGACAGCTACTTCATCGTCGCCCACCTGCACTATGTGCTGATCGGCGGCATGGTGTTCCCGACGTTCGCCGCCATCTACTACTGGCTGCCGATGAGCTCGAGCCGGCCGCTCAGCGAGCGGCTGGGCAAATGGGTGTTCTGGCTGATGTTCGCCGGCATGCATCTGACCTTCCTGCCGATGCACCTGACCGGCCTGATGGGCATGCCGCGGCGGGTGTACACCTATCTGCCGGACCGGGGCTGGGAGATTCCCAATCTGATATCGACGGCCGGCTCCTTCCTGTTCGCTCTGGCCGTACTGATCTGGGTCATCGACATGATGCGCAATTTCCGCCCCTTCGGCGGCCGCGACGCCGGCAACGTCTTCGATGGGCCCGGGCTCGAGTGGCTGCCCACCGGCCTCTACTCCGTCCGCTCCATCCCGGTGGTGAAGAGCCTCTATCCCCTGTGGGACCAGAAGGGTCTGGCCCGTGACGTCGAGGCCGGCCGCTACTTCCTGCCCGGAACGGCGACGGGGGAGCGCGAGACCATCGTCACCTCCACCCTCAACGCCGAACCGCAATACCTGCAGCGCATGCCCAGGCCCTCGGCCTGGCACGTGTGGGCGGCGGTGTTTACGGCCGGCTTCTTCCTGCTGCTGACAGTCAAGGCCTACTGGCCGGCCGTGATCAGCGGCGTGCTGGGGGTCTACTGCATCCTGCAATGGTGCTGGTTCCTCGACCGGCCGGTGACCCCCTCGACCGTCGACATCGGGGCTGGGGTCACGGTGCCGACCTACGCCAGCGGCCCGTCCAGCCACGGCTGGTGGGCCATGGTCATCACCCTCGTGGTCGCCGGCATGGTCGCGGCCCTGATGGGCTTCAGCTACGTCTTCCTGTGGAGCCGTCAGCCGGATGCCTGGGCGCCGCCGCCAGACGTGGTCTCGATGGCCCTCGTCGTCGCCGCCAACGTCGTCGCGGCCCTGCTGGCCTGGGGCGCGTGCCGGGTGCTCCGCCTCGGCCGGCCCCGCAGTGGAGCGATCTCGGCCCTGATGATGCTGCTCGCGGCCGGCCTGGTCGCCGGGGCCTGGGGGATCGATCTCCGCGCCTGGCTGGACAGCGGCCTGCGGCCGTCGGTCAGCGCCCAGGGCGCGACGGTCTACGCCATGCTGTCATGGCACGGCTTCTTCGTCGGCGTCGCAGCCCTGATGGGGCTGTACGCGGTGCTGCGCTGGCTGGCGGGACACGCCGTGGCCGAGCGGCCGTCGACCTGGGACCTGATCGCGATCTTCCTCGTCTATTCCGCCGGGCAGGGAGCGTACATCGCCCTGCTGCCTCGCCTGTTCCCGGGAGGCTGACCGGTGTTGCGCTGGGTCTGGATGATGGGCGGTCTGATCGTCTGGCTCGTCCACTTCATGGGCGTCTACGGCATCGCCAGCCTCGCCGACGTGGTCAGCCGCGCCGACGATCCGGTCTGGCGCATGATCGGCCTGGCTTTCAGCGGCGCCTGTGTTCTCGCGGCGTTGGCGATCACGGGATGGGTCGCGCGGTCGCTGCGCCGCCCCGCCGATCCGTCGGCCCGCTTTGGCGATCAGCTGGCCCTGCTGGGCGGTGGCGTGGCGACGGTGGCCATCATCTGGCAGGCCTTGCCGACGGTGATCGGCCACTAGACCATTTTGCTTCAGGTCGAATCGACCTGAATCCAAAAAATGGTCCAGAATCGATGCTGGAGCGAAATCTGAGCCGAGTTGGACTGCGTCCAACTCAGCCGATTTCGCTCTAGAAAACCTTGCCATCCCGACCGAGGCGAAGCGGAAAGCCGGGATGACAAGGCCCCCAGGTGTTCGTCACCCTCGCTTCGGAATCTCCAGTCCACGCTGCACGGCCGGGCGGGCGAGGCCGCGTTCCAGCCAGGCCGGCACATTCTTCAGCGTGTCGAACCCGACCAGGTCGCGCGCCTCGTAGAAGCCGATCAGATTGCGCACCCAGCCCAGCATCGAGATGTCGGCGATGGAATAGTCGTCCATCACCCAGTCGCGGCCTTCCAGCCGGCCGTCGAGCACGCCGAGCACCCGCGCCGACTCGGCCACGTAGCGCTCCAGAGGCCGCTTGTCCTCGATGGCCTTGCCGGCGAATTTATTGAAGAAGCCGACCTGTCCGAAGATCGGCCCCATTCCGCCCATCTGGAACATGAGCCACTGCAGGGTCTCGTAGCGCTTCGCCGGGTCGGCGGGCAGGAACTGGCCGGTCTTCTCGGCCAGATAGAACAGGATGGCGCCCGACTCGAACAGGGCCAGCGGCTTTCCGCCCGGGCCGTCCGGGTCGATGATGGCGGGGATCTTGCCGTTGGGGTTCAGCGACAGGAATTCCGGATCCCAGGTCTCATTCCTGGTGATGTCGACCAGGTGCGGCTCATACGGCAGCCCGGTCTCTTCCAGCATGATCGACGCCTTCACGCCGTTCGGCGTGTTCAGCGAATACAGCTGCAGCCGGTCGGGATGCTGCGCCGGCCAGCGCTGCGTAATCGGGAAGGCGGAAAGGTCGGTCATCAGAAAGCTCCTGCGCGTTTCGGGAGGGATGTAGGCGCGCGAAGCTGAACCGCAACCGGTACGGTGGCGTATCCGTCCGACCGAAAATGACGCAACGGCCTGCTAGTCTGATCTGGACAGGTAGACGAGGTAGACGAGGTAGACGGTAGACTCCCAATTTCGCAACCGTCTACCCGGGTCCGTCTCTGGACCCCGCGAGCCCGTCCGGGCATTGGAGGCGCATGACTTTTCCCACCCCGTCCCCCGCTGACTGGAAGGCGCTCGCCGAGAAGGCGCTGAAGGATCGGCCGATCGAAAGCCTGCTGCACCTCGACGCCGATCAACTCGTGACCCGCCCGCTCTATGCGGCGGCGACGGGGGTCGAGCCGCTGTTCGCGCCGAGGCCGTCGGACGCCGAGGGTCGCCCCTGGGACCTGCGCACCCTCGTCGAGGGCGATGACCCGCAGGCCGTCAACGCCGCGGTGCTGGCCGATCTGGAGGGCGGGGCGGCGTCGGTGGTGCTGAAGGGGGCGGCGCTGGCCGACAGCGAGCCGCTGACGCGCGCGCTCGACGGCGTGGCGCTGGAGCTGGCGGCGGTCGGGCTCGACGCCGGACTCGCCGGCCCCGAGGCGGCCAACGCGCTGGCCGTAGCGGCCAAGGGCTCGCCGCGCGCGAAGCTGATGTTCCACATGGACCCGGTCTCGGCCTTCGCGGAGACCGGCGAGGCGCCGCGGTCGCTGGAGGAGCACCTGAGGCTCGCGGCCAATACGGCGGCCCGTCACGCCGGCGCCTATCCCAACGCGACCTTCTTCCTCGCCAGCGGCCGCGTGGCGCACGAGGCCGGCGGCTCGATCGGTCAGGAGCTGGCCTTCGCCGCGGCCGATGCCGCGGCTCTGGTGCGGGCGGCGCTCGACGCCGGCATGACGGCGGAGCAGGCCCTGAGGGGAACGGTCCTCGGCGTGTCGGTGGATCAGGAATATTTCGACAGCCTCGCCAAGGTCCGCGCCCTGCGCCTGATCTGGCGCTCGCTCAGCCGCGCCTTCGGGGCGGAGACGCCCGCCGTCGTCGAGGCCCGCTCGTCACGGCGGATGCTTTCGGCGCGCGATCCGTGGCCCAACCTGCTGCGACTGACGGCGGCGGGCTTCGCCGGCGCCGTCGGCGGCGCAGACGCGGTGATGCTGGACGCCTTCTCGCGGGCGAGCGGCCGACCCGACGCCTTCGCCCGGCGCCAAGCCCGCAACACCCAGCTGGTGCTGATGGAGGAGGCCCACGTCGGTCGGGTCGACGATCCGGCGGCGGGCTCATGGTTCCTCGACCAGCGGACCCGTGAACTGGCCGAGGCCGGCTGGGCCGAGTTCCAGAAGATCGAGGCCGAGGGCGGGATCGTCGAGGCCTTGCGCGGCCATGTCATCCAGCCGCGCGTGGCGCGGGCGCGGCAGACGTTCGAGGCGGCTCTGGCGAACGGCGCGGCCCAGATCGTCGGCGTCACCCAATTCGTCGATGCCGACCCGCGCCCGGCTCCGGTCGAGCCCGAGCCCCGCACGCCTCCCGAAGGCGGCGGGGACGCCTGCGTGCCGCTGACGCCCATCCGCCTCGCCGCACCCTTCGAAGCGAAGGAGGCCGGCCGATGAGCTTCCCCGATTTCTCGAAGGTGTCGCTGAGCCTCTTCCCCCTCCCCGAGGGGCCGCGCCGGGACCCGTGGTTGACGCCCGAGGGCATTCAGGTCGACACAGTCTACGCGATGCCGTTCGGCGGTCTCGACTTCGTCGACGGCCTGCCCGGCATCGCGCCCTATCATCGCGGGCCCTATCCGACGATGTATGCGTCCAACCCGTGGACCATCCGCCAGTACGCCGGCTTCTCGACGGCGGAGGCCTCCAACGCCTTCTACCGCCGCAATCTCGAGGCCGGTCAGAAGGGCCTGTCGATCGCCTTCGACCTGGCCACCCACCGCGGCTACGACAGCGACCATCCGCGCGTGAAGGGGGACGTCGGCATGGCCGGCGTGGCGATCGACTCCATTTATGACATGCGCACCCTGTTCGACGGCATCCCGCTCGACAAAATGAGCGTGTCGATGACCATGAACGGCGCCGTCCTGCCCGTGCTGGCGCTCTACATCGTCGCGGCCGAAGAGCAGGGCGTGGCGCACAGCGCCCTGACCGGGACCATCCAGAACGACATCCTCAAGGAGTTCATGGTCCGCAACACCTACATCTATCCGCCCGAACCGAGCATGCGGATCATCTCGGACATCTTCGCCTGGACCGCCGAGCACGCGCCGAAATTCAACTCCATCTCGATCAGCGGCTATCACATGCAGGAGGCCGGGGCCTCGGCCGACCTGGAGCTGGCCTACACCCTCGCCGACGGCGTCGAATACATGAAGGCCGGGGTCGAGGCGGGGATGCCGATCGACCGGTTCGCGCCGCGCCTGAGCTTCTTCTGGGCCATCGGCATGAACTATTTCATGGAGGTGGCCAAGCTGCGCGCCGGCCGCCTGCTGTGGGCCGAGGCGGTGTCGAAATTCGGCGCCAAGGACCCCCGGTCGCTATCGCTGCGCGCGCATTGCCAGACCTCCGGCTGGTCGCTGGCGGCGCAGGACATGTTCAACAACGTCAGCCGCACCATGGTCGAGGCCATGGCGTCGGCGGGCGGCCAGACCCAGAGCCTGCACACCAACAGCCTCGACGAGGCCTTGGCCCTGCCGACCGATTTCTCGGCCCGCATCGCCCGCAACACCCAGCTGCTGCTGCAGATGGAGACCGGTCTGACGCGGGTCATCGATCCGTGGGGCGGCAGTTTCTACGTCGAGCGCCTGACCCACGAACTGGCCGAAAAGGCCCGCGCCCACATGGCCGAGGTCGAGGCGCTGGGCGGGATGGCCAAGGCCATCGAGGCCGGGGTGCCCAAGCTGCGCATCGAGGAATCGGCGGCGCGGACGCAGGCCCGCATCGACACCGGCCAGCAGACGGTGGTGGGGGTGAACAAATACCTCGCCGACCATATCGACGACATTCCGGTGCTCAAGGTCGACAACGCCGCCGTGCTGGCCTCCCAGCTCGACAAGCTGAAGCGTCTGCGGGCGGAACGCGACGAGGCGAAGACGCAGGCGGCGCTCGACGCCCTGACCGCTGGCGCCCGCGGAAACGCCAACCTGCTCCAGCTCTCGGTCGAGGCGGCCCGCGCCTATGCCACTGTCGGCGAGATCTCCGACGCGCTGGAGGCCGCCTTCGGCCGCCACGTGGCCACGGTGAAGACCGTCTCCGGCGTCTATGCGAAGGAGGCCGGCGACGACCCGAAGATCGCCCGCGCCCGCGGCATGGTCGCCGCCTTCGTCGAGAACGACGGCGGCCCGCCGCGCATCCTGATCGCCAAACTGGGCCAGGACGGCCACGACCGCGGCCAGAAGGTCATCGCCACCGCCTACGGCGACCTCGGCTTCGAGGCCACGGCCGGCTCGCTGTTCCAGACCCCCGCCGAGGCGGCGAAGGAGGCCGTCGAGCGCGGCGTCCACGCCGTCGGCGCCTCATCGCTCGCCGCCGGACACCTGACCCTCGTGCCCGAACTGAAGGCCGAGCTGGAGAAGCTGGGGCGGCCGGATATCATGATCGTGGTCGGCGGGGTCATTCCGCCGTCGGACGTCCAGACCCTGATCGACATGGGCGCGGCCGCGGTCTACCCGCCCGGCTCGGTCATCGCCGACACGGCTATCGATCTGATTGAGAAGCTCAACCAGCGCCTCGGCTACGCCCAGAAGGCCTGAGCGTCAGGGGCGCAGCCGCGACGGCAAGGCCTCGATCTCGGCCTCGGTCAGCTTGCGGGTGACCCGGGCCGCGCAGACCGAGTTGTTCTCGCCCATGGTCGAGGGGCCCGCAGTCGCGACAGTCACCGCCTCGCCGACGCAGGCCGTGCCGCCGGTCTGCGGCGAAATCCCCAGGGTGCGCGAGGCGGACAGGCCGCGACAGCCGGTGGTCTGGAGTTCGAACACCTGGCCCCGCAGATCGCGGACATAGGCCGTGGTGTCGTGGTCGGTGCGATAGTTGCGCACGGTCTGGGGCCGGAAGCACTGGCGCTCCGCCGACGGCTCGCCTGCGGCCGAAGCGACCTGCGGCGCGGGCGCGGCGGCGGCGAGCGCCAGGGCCGTGACGGCGATGATGGCGGTTGGTCGGGACATGGAATCCTCAGGGTCTGTGGCCGTCGGGCAGGGCGGCGACCTCTTCGTCCGTCAACGCGCGATCGACCATCGCCCGGCACACGCCGCCCGGCATCGCCGAGCCGGGCAGGGTGATCCGCGCCCAGTCGCCCGTGCAGACGCGCGTGCCGCCGATCGGCGGGTCGGCGGTGATGGCCAGCTGGTGGGCCGTAGTCAGATCGAAGCAGCCGCCGGATGTATTCAGCTCGAAGACCTGATTGCGCAGCGAGCGGATATAGAGCGTGCCGCCGTCGCCCTTCCGGAAATTACGCACCCGATCGGTGTTGAAGCACTGCCGGTCCGCCCGGGCGGAAGCGCTGTCGCCGGGCGCGGCGGTGCTGGATACGGGGGCACAGGAGGCCGTCAGAACAGCCAGGCTCGCAATGGCGACGGACGAAATCAGACGGGTCATGATCAATCTCCGGTCAGGCGGCGTCCCCGCCAGTCTTCCTGTCAACCGTCCACCCTCTGCGAAGGTTTCGCAAGGGGCGCCGTGGGCGCGAACCGCTTCGGCTCGATCCGTTTGGCCAGCGCCGCCGGCAGGGGAGAGGGGGCGCCGAGCGCCACGGCGGCGACGTGCTCGGCCAGTAGAGGCGCGGCGCAGAAGCCCCGCGAACCGAGGCCGGTGAGGGCGAACAGGCCGGGAGCGAGGGCGCCTGCGACGGGCAGGCGGTCCGGTGTCGTGGCGCGGACGGCGGCGCGGCTGCGGACCGGTTCGGCGGCGGCGACCCGTGCGGCCAGTCGCGGCAGGCGCGCGGCGAGGGTCTGGACGTTACGCGCTGACGAGCCGGCGTCGGCCTCAATCGTCGTGTCGCCCCGGTCGTGGGTCGCGCCGAACAGCAGGCCGCTGGCGGTGGGCGTCGCATAGCCGCCCCAGGCGGCCGGTTCGCCTGTGACCCCCTCGACCCAGTCGGCCTGACCGCGCACCGGGGCGAGCGGCAGGTCCGGCGCAAGGCGGGCGGCGCCCCAGCCGGCGGCGATCACCACCACGGCGGCCTCGAGGATGGAGGCGCCCTTTCCATCAATCAGCCGCCAGCCCGCCCCAACCGGTTCGAGGCGCGCCACGCTGGCCGCCACCGGATCGGTTCCGAGGAGCCAGGTTTCGAGCACCGCGCGAGGATCGAGGGCGAAGGCGTCGCGCATCAGCAGCCCGCCGCCCTCTACGGGTTCCCCGAGCCGTTCGGCGCAGGCGGAGGCGCCCAACGGCGTCATCGCGCCCTCCGGCCAGAGGTCCTGGGCGGCGACCTTGGCGAAGCGCCCGGCGTCCCGCGCCGCCTGCTCGAGCTGCAGCACGCCATCGGCCAGAATAGCGCCCGGCGCCGCCGCATAGAGGGCGCGGGCGCGGGACAGGGCCTGGGCGTAGAGGGCCGCTATGTCCCTGTCGCCCGCATCGAGGCGGGGGGTGACGAGGGCTGAGGGGAAGCCGGAGCCGCCGGCGCCGGGGGCGCTTTCCTCGACAATGACCGACCTCAGACCGTGGGCGGAGAAGGCGCGGGCCAGGGCGGCCCCGGCGATGCCCGCGCCAATGATCGCGACGGAGGATGGGGTTTCGATCGCGCCGGAGCCCGGCAGGCGCGCCTCCAGCCGCTCGCGCTTGCGGCCATGGCCCGGCCGCTTCTCCACGTTGAAGCCCCGCTCGGCCAAGCCGCGACGGACCGCGCCGGCCACGGTGAAGGTCGCAACCCGGGCGCCGGGCGCGGAGCGGGCGGCGACGCCGTCCAGCACGGCGTCCGACCACATGCCGGGGTTGGTCGAGGGCGCAAAGCCGTCGAGGAACCAGGCGTCGGCGCGGCCCGACCACTGCGACAGGGCCCAGGCGGCCTCGCCAACCGCAAGATCGAGCGTGGCGTTGAACCCGGGCAGGTCGATGCGATGGAAGCCGGGGGTCGGCGGCGGCCAGCCGTCCAGCAGGGCGCGAACGGGTTCGGCCAGTTGCGGCCAAGTCGCCAGCGCCCGTGCCGCCTCATCCCGGCTGAGCGGAAAGCCCTCGACAGAGAAGAGGCTCAACCGGCCTTCGGCTGGCCCTTCGCGGCGCCACAGGTCGAGCAGGGCGGCGATGTTGAGGCCGGTCCCGAAGCCCAGTTCGGCGACGGTGAATCGCTGGCGGCCGCGCCACGCCCCGGGCAAATTGCATCCGGCGAGGAAGACGGCGCGGCTTTCAGCGAGGCCGTCCTCGCGCGAGAAATAGACGTCGTCGAACCGGCCCGAACGGGGTGCGCCGTCCGCGGTCCAGACCAGTCGGGGCGAACGGTCGTCGGTCATGACGCGGGCTGTAGCCCGGGACGCCCGGCGACGAAAAGGGGCCGTCCTTTCGAACGGCCCCCTGTCTGGCTTCGATCGCCGGCCGGCGTTAGTGGCCTTCGACGGGCGTGGCCGGGGCGGGTTCGGCTTGCGCCATCTCCGAAGCGGCGGCGGCCTCGGCGGCGGCCTTGGCGTCGGCCGCGGCCTGGTCCGTCGTCACCGTGACGGCGGAGGCGTCGGCGATACCCGAGGCCTCTGCGGCTTCCGATGCGGCCTCAGGGGCCTTTTCCTCGGCGTTGTTGTTGCAGCCGGCCAGAGCAATGGCGGCGGCCGAGGCGGCGATCAGGGCGACGATGCGCATGGGGAGATCCTTCGTTCGAACGGACGACAGTGTCCCGACTTTCCGAGATACCGACGGTCAGACCGGAGCCGCAAGTGAATTTGGCGCAAGCTCCGCCATTGGGACCGCGCAACGAAAAAGGGCCGCCCGCGAGGGCGACCCTTTCCGAACGGACCCGAAGGCCCGCAAGTCTGTCGCTCTTAGTGAGCGGCTTCCGTGGCCGGAGCTTCGGCAGCCGGAGCAGCGGCGTCGGCGGCCGGGGCTTCGGTCGCGGCGGCGTCGGCAGCCGGGGCCATGGCGGCGTCAGCGGCCGGAGCGGCGGCGTCGGCAGCGGCGGCGTCGGCGGCCGGGGCTTCTTCGGTGGTTTCGGCGGGCTGGCAGGCGGCCAAGGCCAGAGCGGCGGCCGAAGCGGCGATCAGAGCGGTGATGCGCATGGTTTTCTTCCTTCAGAAGGGTCAACGAGGTCATGAATCCTCGCAGGTCCGAGATAACGGGTTCGTGAGCCGATACGCAAGGAAATTCTCACGCGTTCGTGAACTGCCGTCATGTCACAAGGAAAAGGGGACCGCGCCAGCGGCCCCCTTTCCGACCCGTCGTCCGGGAATTTACATGGGCGGCGGCGAGGTCGTCGGCGCAGATGTCGGGGCGGTCTCGGGCGGCAGGGTCGGCGGCGTCTGGTCCGGAGGGGTCGTGCCGTCAGGGTTGGCCGGCGGCATTGTGTCCGGGGTGGTTCCGTCGGCCGGAGCCATGGCTCCTTCGGTCGCGGGCGCGGTCGTCATGGCCTCCTCGCCCGCCGCCGTGGCGTCCTCGGCGGGGGTGTCCTCCGCCGGCGTACAGGCCGCCAGCGTCAGGGCTCCGAGGGCCGCGGCGGTGATGATCAACAGCTTCATGCCTATTCCTCCGAGCGATCGCCCGGGCGAGACAGCCGCCCGATCCCACGATCGGTCGTGCGGGTAACCGGCGGGCCGGTCCCCTGTTCCCGAAGCCGTGAAGAACGGTGAGAGAGCGTGATGGCCCCGTGACTGAGAAGCGTCAGGCCTCGGCGGGGGCGCCCTGCAGCGCTTCCTCCAGCTCAAGGAAGGAGGGCTGGGCCGAGGAGGGGATGTCGCCGCGGCCGATCTCGACGGAGATCTGCGCGGCGTTGCCGTGCAGGTGGGCCACCAGAACCGACTGGATGATTTTGTAGAAGGCCGACTCCTCGTCGACGATGGCCTTGAGCCGCGACGCGATGGGACCGACCAGACCGTATGCCAGGAAGACGCCCAGGAAGGTGCCGACCAGGGCGCCGCCGATCATGCCGCCGAGGATCGCCGGCGGTTCGGTGATCGAGCCCATGGTCTTGATGACCCCGAGCACGGCGGCGACGATGCCGAGCGCCGGCAGGGCGTCGGCCAGTTGCTGCAGCGCATGCGGCGCGCCGAGCGCCTCGTGGTGGTGCTTCTCCAGCTGCTTTTCCATGGCGTCCTCGATCTGGTGCGGATCCTCGAGGTTCATGGTCATCATGCGCAGGGTGTCGCAGATGAAGTCAGTGGCGAAATGGTCCTTCAGCACCTTGGGGTATTTCTGGAAGATGGTGCTCTCGGCCGGCTTTTCGATGTGGCTTTCGAGGGCGATGACGCCCTTGGACTTCATGGTCTTGGTCAGCTGGAACAGCAGCGACAGTAGGTCCTTGTAGTCCTGGCGCTTCCATTTCGGGCCCGCGAAGGCCTTGCCCAGCCCGCCCAGGGTCGACTTCAGAACCGAGGTGCTGTTGGAGATCAGGTAGGCCGCGACGCCGGCGCCGCCGATAGCCATCATCTCGTGCGGCAGGGCGTGGAGGATCACCTCGAACTTGCCGCCGGAGATGATGTAGCTGCCGAACACGAGGCCGAACAGCAGCACGATGCCGATTATCTGGAACATGGTGGGCCGAAAGTCCTGCGCGCGAGACGCAGACCTTCGCCGTTAAACATTAAGGCCCGGTTGCATCCGCGCCTAGAGTCGCGTCTCGCCGTTCAAAATCGCCTGGCGGGCGGCCTCGCTCAGCTTGGTGTAGCCGCTCTTGCCGCCCCGAACGTAGACGGGTCCGTCGACCTTCTCCGGATCGAAGCCGTCGGCGACGAGGTCCATCTTGCGATATTTGAAGGTGCCGGTGGTGTCGGCGGACTTGATGATGCGCACGAAGACGGGGCGGGCGAAGACCGGCAGCTCCTGGTCGACCCAGTCGGCGAAGGCCCGGGCCCCGAACTTGCCGTCGATCACCAGGGCGACCATCCCGGCCTTGCCGTCATGTCCGGGGACCGGAACGCCATAGGCGATGACCTCCTTGACCCCCGGCCCGTCGGCCAGCCGCTGCTCGACCTCGGCGGTCGAGACGTTCTCGCCCTTCCAGCGGAAGGTGTCGCCGATCCGGTCGATGAAATAGACGTAGCCCTCCGAGTCCTGCCTCATCAGGTCGCCGGTGCGGAACCAGCGGTCGCCGCGCACGAAGACGTCGCGCAGGATTTTCTTCTCCGAGGCGGCCTTGTCGGCATAGCCGGAGAAGGCGTGGCGGGTGTCGTCGCCGATCCGGCCGATGGCCTCGCCGACCTCGCCCGCCTTCACCATCTGGCACAGGCCGTCGGGCCCGCGCATGGGCTCCTCGCTGTCCATGTCGAAGCGCACCAGCCGAAAATTGATCTGCTTTTTCAGGAAGCCTGGCGCGCGTCCGATGGCGCCCGGCTTGCTGTCGAAATTGAACAGCGAGACGTTGCCTTCGGTCGAGCCGTAGAACTCCAGGATGTCCGGAACGGCGAAGCGTTTCTGAAAATCGGTCCAGACGTCGGGCCGCAGACCGTTGCCGAAGGCCAGGCGGAGCTTGTGCGACCGTTCGTCCGGATGTTCCGGGCAGTTGACCAGATAGCGGCACAGCTCGCCGATATAGACGAACAGGGTCGCGCCCGACGCCTTCACGTCGGGCCAGAAGCTGGAGGCCGAAAACCGCTTGCGCAGCACCAGCTTGCCGCCGTTCAGCAGGGCGGGGCCGATGCCGACGAGGCCGCCGGTGGAGTGATAGAGCGGCAGGACGTTGAAGGTGACGTCCTTGTCCGTGCCGGCCGTGGCGCCGGCGAAGGCGCGCATGTAGGTGCGGGCGCGGGCATGGGTGACCTTGGCCGCCTTGGGCATGCCGGTGGTGCCCGAGGTGTAGATGTACAGGGCCGTGTCGCGGTTGGTCAGGCCCGAACGCACCGAGCGGGCGGGGCGCACCGAGGACCCGCCGCGCACCGGCTTGTCGAGGCCCCGGCGCTCGTCGGCCTCGTCGGCGTCGGCGAGGCCGAGCACCCAGAGCATCAGATTGCGGCCGGCGAACGGACGCGCGTCCTCGACCTTGCGCCACAGGTCGGCGTCGGTGACGACCTGGGAGGCGTTGGAGATCGACAGGCAGTGGGCGAGAGCCTGTCCGGTCAGGTTGGTGTTGATCAGGGCGGTGGCGACCCCGACCTTGGAAAAGCCGATCCAGGCGGCCAGGTATTCGGCCCGGTTGAGCATCACCAGGGCGATGGTGTCGCCGCGCTTCAACCGGCGACTCTGGGCCCAATGGCCGAACCGGTTGGCCATGGCGTCGAGCTCGCGGTAGGTCAGCGTCAGGCGGTCGTCCTGGATGGCCACGTGATCCGGGAACTTGTCGACGGCCTCTTCCCAGTCGTCACAGACCAGATCGCCACTGTCGAGATCGATCGGCTTGATGCGCTTGAGCAGGCGGCGCAGTCCCTTCGCGAACCGCATGTCGCGCCGGATGTTCGCCACCAGCCCCATAGTTTCATCACTCCGTCGAAAGACGCTCCTGATGGTGATGAACAAGCCGCTCCCCCGGGTCAACCGGCGGGGGAATTGTTCAGGTCCCCGCCGCCTCGTTCGGCGCCAGTTTTGCGCGCCGGCGTGGCGCCGAAGCGGCGGTTCCCGTGCGTCAAGTTTCGCGTTCGGCGAATGGAACGGCGCCGACGGCGCTGCGAGCACCCAATCGGCATCCGCAAGTAAATCTTCGCCATAAAACTGAACGGCAGCAGGCAAAACTGTGTCGGCAACAGTGTTTCTTCAAGGCGCGACCGGCGTGGCGGAACCGTGATCTCACAAAGTGGTTCGGTGATCACTGATTTGGAGGACCATCAATGACTGTGACCTATCCCCACGACCGCCCCCTGCCGCCGAACGGCGAGGTTGAGCCCGTTCGCGAAGAGCCCTTCGTTCCCGTCTACGCCCGCACGCGGAAGACGCGAGGCCGCAAAGGCGGGGTCAAGACCTGGATGATTCTGGCCCCTTTGGGCGTTCTGGTGCTGGGCGCCGGCGCCGCGGCCATGATGATGGGGGGTGAAGACGCCACGCCCGCCCCGCTGGCCGAGCCCGCCGCCACCGCGCCCGTGCTCCCGGCCCAGCCGCTGCTCACCGAAGTCGCGCCGATCGAGGCGGCCCCGGTGGCCGAAGCCACGCCCGCGCCGGCTCCCGTGGTTCGTCGCACCGCACCCGCTCCCGCCCGCCGGGCCGCGCCGGCCCGAACCGCGCCGGCGGATCCCGCGCCGACGCCTCGCGTCGAAGTCGCGCCGACCAGCCCGGAGCCTTACACGGCCAGCCTGAACGCCGCGCCGACGCCGGCCCGGACCGAGCCGCCCCTTATCGTGATCAAGCCCGCCGGTTGATCCCTGCCGGCCGGCGACGAGCCCCGGCGGAGCGACCGCCGGGGTTTCGCTTGTTCACCATCCTCAGGGAAGCGGCTTCAGGTCCCGTGGCGGGCGGATGCGCCGGAACCGCGCCTCGATGAACGAGAACGCGCCGAAGGCGACAAAGCCCAGCGCGGCGACCACGAGAATCCAGGGGCCCGCCGGCTGGCGTTCCACTGCGTCCAGCGCCGAGCCGAAACTGGTGACTTCCGATGCGCGGGCGTCGAGCCCCGCCAGCACGACCAGGCTGGCCAGCGGCAGATAGGCCAGCCCGCGGGCGACGTGTCCCGCCCGCGCCAACGGGGCGACACGCCGGCACAGCCGATCCGAACAGGCCAGGTATTCGGTGAAGTCCTCCCGGCAGGCCTTGACGATATTGCTGACGCCGACGCCCAAGATCGCCAGACCGCCAGCGACCAGCAGCCACTGGCCGAGGGGCAGGGAGAGCACAGCCGCGGCGTGTTCGCGACTGCGGGTCACGCCGTCGCCCGGCGGATCGGCTGGCGCGCCCGCCATCAGGCTGAAGGCGGCGAAGGCCAGGGCGGCGTAGCTCAGGCCGCTGAACAGCTGGCTCAGGCGGGTGCCCAGCGCTTGTCGCGACACGCCTTCATTGTCGGCGTCGAACACCGCCTGCAGCACCCTCCACATCACAAAGGCCGCGAGGCCGAGTCCGATCAGGAAGGCCCAGAGGCGTCCGAGCGGTCTCTGCGCCAGCCACGCCAGCGCGCCCTTCGTGCCGACCGCGTCGCCGATCAGGTCAACCGCCGCCAGCAGGACCAGAACGCCGACGGACAGGTAGACGAACCCTCGGGCGCCATAGCCGACCCTTGCCGCCAGCTCGATCAGATCATGCAGGGGCGGAACGCGGCGCAGGAGTGGCGATTTTCCCCGTCCCGCATCGCCGAGACGCGCGAGACGGGAACGAAGGGAGGCGAGGGCGTTCGGCACGGCGACCTAAACCCGCTGGATGAAATATGGCTCCGCTATCTTTCGCCCGCCCTTGAGGTGCGACAGGCGGACGCATATCTGCTGCCCGCTCAGGGAGGGCGCGCATGCAGCCAGTGATCTCCATCGACGGTCTGACCAAGACCTACAAATCGGGCCTCCAGGCCCTCAAGCCCACTAACCTGACGATCCGCAAGGGCGAGATCTTCGCCCTCCTGGGTCCGAACGGCGCGGGCAAGACCACGCTGATCTCGGTCGTATGCGGCATCGTCACGCCAACCACCGGCACGATCATCGCCGACGGCCACGACATCCAGACCGACTACCGCCGGGCGCGCGAGAAGATCGGCCTGGTGCCGCAGGAACTGACCACCGACGCCTTCGAGACCGTGCTGGCCACCGTCACCTTCAGCCGCGGCCTGTTCGGCAAGGCCCCGAATCCCGCTCATATCGAGAGCGTGCTGCGCGAGCTGTCGCTGTGGGAGAAGCGCAACGACAAGATCATGACCCTGTCCGGCGGCATGAAGCGCCGGGTGATGATCGCCAAGGCCCTGAGCCATGAACCCGACATCCTGTTCCTCGACGAACCGACCGCCGGCGTCGATGTCGAGCTGCGCCGCGACATGTGGAACCTGGTGCGCCGCCTGCGCGAGCAGGGCGTGACCATCATCCTGACCACCCACTACATCGAGGAGGCCGAGGAGATGGCCGACCGGGTCGGGGTCATCCTCAAGGGCGAACTGATCCTCGTCGAGGAGAAGACCGCCCTGATGAAGAAGCTGGGCAAGAAGACCCTGACCCTCAACCTGCAGGACCCGCTGGACGCCGTGCCGCCGGAGCTGGCGGAGTGGAATGTGACGCTCAAGGCCGAGGGCCACGAACTGGAATACGTCTTCGATTCCAACCAGGAGAAGACCGGCGTGCCGTCGCTGCTGCGCAAGCTCAGCGACCTCGGCGTCGCCTTCAAGGACCTGAACACCAGCCAGAGCTCGCTGGAGGACATCTTCGTCAGCCTTGTCCATCGCGACACGGGAGCAGCCGCATGAACAGCCTGACCTTCAACGGCTACGGCGTCTGGGCCATCTACAAATTCGAGATGGCGCGCGCCCTGCGCACCGTGTGGCAGAGCATCGTCACCCCGGTGATCACCACCGCCCTGTATTTCGTGGTCTTCGGTTCCGCCATCGGCAGCCGCATGACCGAGATCGACGGGGTGCCCTACGGCGCCTTCATCGTGCCCGGCCTGATCATGCTCAGCCTGTTCACACAGTCGATCTTCAACGCCTCGTTCGGCATCTACTTCCCCAAATTCACCGGCACCATCTATGAGCTGCTGTCGGCGCCGGTATCGCCGCTTGAGATCGTCATCGCCTACGTCGGGGCGGCGGCGACCAAGTCGGCGGTGCTGGGCCTGATCATCCTCGCCACCGCCGCCCTCTTCGTCGACCTGCGCATCCTGCACCCGGTCGAGATGCTGGCCTTCCTGATCCTGATCTCGACCACTTTCAGCCTGTTCGGCTTCATCATCGGCATCTGGGCCAATGGCTTCGAACAGCTGCAAATGATCCCGATGCTGGTGGTCACGCCCCTGACCTTCCTCGGCGGGTCGTTCTATTCGATCGACATGCTGCCCGAGACGTGGCGCACCGTGACCCTGTTCAACCCGGTGGTCTATTTGATCTCCGGCTTCCGCTGGACCTTCTTCGGCAGCGGCGACGTGGGCATCGGCATCAGCCTGGCGGCGACGCTGGGCTTCTTCCTGATCTGCCTGGCCGTGGTCGGCTGGATGTTCAGGACGGGGTACCGGCTGAAGAACTAATCGTGGCGATCCCGGTTGTCCGTCCGGGTCACGAAAGGGGCCAGATCGCCACCCAGTCTGGCCGGTCTTCGCGTTTCTGAAGCGCGCCCGGACGGCGCGGGAGAGTTCATGTCCACCGACGAAAAACAACCGCTGAACGCTTCGCCCGCCCCCTTTGCGCGTCGCCCGGTGACCTGGGGTCGTCCCCCGGCGACCGTTTTCCGCGCCGGGCCGCTGCCGAAGGGCGAGCGCCCGTCGCCCCCGCTCCCGGCGGCGGCCCCCGCTGCGTCGCCGCGACGCTCAATCCTCACCGGGTCGATGATCCCGCAGGCCGCCCCGGCCTCAGGCCCCGCCCCGGCGCCTGAGACCGCTCCGCCCCTCGCAGACCGGACCGCGCCGTCGCGCGCGCCCTCCCCGCGGGCCGAACCGGACCCGACGGTGCGGCCGTTGCCGCCGGCTCCGGAGCCCCGCCCGACCGCGCCGGCCGCAGCCGCGCCTCCCGCCGCCGTCGAGCCGGCCGCCATCACCGCCACCGCCACCGCCCCGCGACGTCGTCTCGCCGGCCGCACGCCGCTCTATGCCGGAGCGGCTGTGGTGGTGATCGCGGCCATCGCGGTCGGCGGATGGATGTTGACCCGCACGCCGGCGGCTCCGCCCTCCGTTGCGCCGGCGGCCGAGACACCCGTACCGGCCGCGCCGGTCATAGCGGCCGCGCCCGCCGCAGCGACCGTCACGACCGCCGAACCGCAGCCTGAGGAGACGGCTCCGCCTTCGACCGCCGCCGTGACCAGCGCCGCCCCCGCGGCGGTCGACCGCCCGGCTCCGACCGCTCCCGCCGCCCGGCCCGCGCCGGTCCGGTCGTCGGGTGCCGTTCCGTACGAGACGCCGGCGCCTGCCTCCGTCGCGGCGCCGCCGGCCGCTCCGGCCGCCGCCACCCCCCGAATCGAGATCGTTCCGGCCGCGCCCGCGGGTCCGCCGCCGACCGCGGCCGAGCGGCCGCCGGTGGATCCGGACGCGCCGATCGCCACCCGGCCACAGCCGCTGAACCCGGCGGCTGAGCCCGGCGAATGATCTAGGCGGTTTTGACCGCCAGATAGCCGCGCTCGACCATCCGGCGCAGGCCCTCATAGGCCTCGGCCAGTTCCTCATAGGCCGTGCGGGCCGAGGTCAGACGGGCGATCTGGTCGACCGTCGACGGCGCGCCGGATTCGCTCTGGCGCAAGGCCTCGGCGACCCATTTGGCGCGGGCCGCCGCCGTCTGCACCGCCAGCCGCTGGAACACCTGGGCGTCGAGGCCGGGCAGGGCCGCCCCGATGACCTCGCGGTTGGCCACGAAGGCCGAATAGTCGATCTGCTCGAGCAGGCCGCGTAGCCGCCGCTGCTCCTGCGGATCGGCGTCTTGCGGCTCGAAATGGTCGCGCTGGCGACGGTAGCTGGAGGTCTGGATGGTCGACATCGCGCCGCTCCGAAGAGGAATCGGCCGAGCGTGCGCCGCGTCGATTAACGAGGCGTTGCAGTAGAGGGCTTGCCGATGCGGCCCGCGGCTGATACTTAAGTGAATGCTTCAGCATCAGCCGCCGCTCGATCTCGCCTTCCAGGCCCTGTCGGACCCCACCCGGCGGCGCATGGTCGAACGGCTGTCCGCCGGACCGGCGACCGTCAGCGAACTGGCCGGGCCGCTGCCGATGTCGATGTCGGCGGTGGTCCAGCATCTGAAGATTCTCGAGGCCTCCGGTCTGGTCGCCACCGAAAAGGTCGGCCGCGTGCGCACCTGCCGCGTCGAGCCCCAGGCGCTCAGCGCCGCCGAGCGCTGGATCAACGAACGTCGCCGGTCCGTCGAGCGCAGCCTCGACCGGCTCGGCGCCTTCCTGGACGACACGAAGCCCGAAGAGGAGCCACGGTCATGACCACCCCCAATCCCGAGATCGCTCACGGGACCTTCACGATCAAGCGCCGCTACGACGCCTCGCCCGAGCGCGTGTTCCGCGCCTACTCGGATCCCGCCGCCTTCCGCCGCTGGTTCGTCGAAGGCGAGAACTGGACCATCCACGACTGGACGTACGACTTTCGCGTCGGGGGCCATGCCGGCGGCAGTTTCCGGTTCGGCGGCGAGGACAACGAGACCTGGTTCAACGACACCGAGCACCTCGATATCGTCGAGAACCGCCGCATCATCGTCAGCTATGTGATGGGCCGGGTGACGGCGGCGGGCAGGGAACGCGCCTCGGCGTCGCTGGCCACGACCGAACTGGTCGCCGACGGATCGGGCACGCGGCTGATCTACACCGAACAGGGCGCGTATTTCGGCGGCGATCCGCGTCGGGAAATCGCCCTGCG
>DASRXE010000110.1:0-5676 GCA_035654315.1 Brevundimonas sp. | reverse complement strand
GGCGCGCGGCGAGCAAGGGAGGCCATCCATCGACCTCCACGAGGACCCCCGAACTCTCCTTCGCCCGGGCTTCATCGCTCGACCACAGCCCGCCGTCATCGAGAAGCGTGGATCCGACGCCCTCCCCGTCCGACGGGATGGCAGGAGTATGCGCGCGGGTCTTCCTAGGGCGGGAAGAAGGGGTTGAGAAAAGGGGATGTGATTGAAACGGCCGGATATTTTTCGCTGAACCCGACTATAGATCCGCGAAAAGGTAGCACAGCGTCACGGGCCTTTGAGAGCCAAGGTTCATCACGAAGGACACGAAGGAAGAGGCACAAAGGACACGAAGAGGTCGGCGGACCCGCGGCTCCCGTCAGGGAGGCGCAACAGCCCGATTGCGGGCAAGGGCCCGCGAACGTAGAAGTGGTCTCGCTCCCGTCGTGTCCTTCGTGCCTTCTTCGTGTTCTTTGTGATGAACCAGCAACCCTTGGCGGGCCATGCTGGCAGTCGCCTCTCAGGAGCGCGGGCCTCCAGGCCCGCCTTCTTCCCGGATGCGCGCTGCCGGCATTCGAGAGACAAGGCGGGCCGGGAGGCCCGCGGTCCCTGGGCCGGTTCCGTGTTCCTGCGCAGCTTGCCGCACTTCACCGCTTCGGCGGGACCTCCTACAAGCCTCGCCATGACCGCCGATCCGCTCGCCCAGCAGAAGTCCGACGCCCGCACCTGGTTCGAGGCCCTGAGGGACCGCATCCATGCGGCCTTCGAGGCGCTGGAGGACCAGGCGCCCGCCGACCTCTTTCCCGGCGACCCGGGCCGCTTCGTGCGCACCGCGTGGGACCGCGCCGAGGGCGGCGGCGGCGTCATGGGCATGATGCACGGGCGGCTGTTCGAGAAGGTCGGCGTCCACGTCTCGACGGTCCACGGACGCTTTCCCGCCGACTATGCCAGGTCGGCGCCGGGCGCGGCGGAAGACCCGCGCTTCTTCGCCACCGGCATCAGCCTGATCGCCCATCCGGTCAGCCCCCGCATTCCGGCCGTGCACATGAACACCCGTTTCATCGCCACGACGCAGGGCTGGTTCGGCGGCGGGGCGGACCTGACGCCGGTGCTGGACGCCGACCGGCGCGACGACCATCCGGACACGCGGGACTTCCACGCCGCGCTGAAGGCCGCCTGCGACGCCCACGATCCGGCGTGGCACCCGAAATTCAAGGCGTGGTGCGACGAGTATTTCTGGCTGCCGCACCGCAACGAGCCGCGCGGCACCGGCGGCATCTTTTACGACCACCTCGACAGCGGGGACCGCGCCCGTGACTTCGCCTTCACCCGCGATGTCGGCGAGGCCTTCCTGACGATCTATCCGGAGATCGTCGCCCGCCGCATGGCCGAGCCATGGACGCCGGAAGAACGCGAGGAACAGCTGGTGCGGCGCGGGCGGTACGTCGAGTTCAACCTGCTCTATGACCGCGGGACGATGTTCGGGCTGAAGACAGGCGGCAACGTCGAGTCGATCCTCAGTTCGATGCCGCCCGTGGTGAAGTGGCCCTGATCACAGGTAGTGGAACCGCAATTTGCGGCAGTCCCGGGCCTGGCAGAACCACATGTGGCCGTCGTGGGCCAGGTAGGTGGAGCCTTCACCCGTGTTCTGGGCCTGGCTGGGTCCGGCGCTGAAGGTCAGGCCGATCAGGATGCCGGTCACGATCAGGAACAGGCCGAGCAGCAGGTCGCGAGAGCGGTCGGTGCGGGTCATGGTCGCCTCCTCGTATGTGGAAACGACGATATTCGAGCCCGCGCTTCCCCGCCCCTGACGAAACCTGCCGGTTACGCCGGCTCCAGCTCCCGCACCGGCTCCAGCGCCGCGCCGATGGCGGCCAGCAGGCTGGTCATGGTCACCGGCTTGGTCAGGTGGGCGTCGGCCCCGGCGGCCCTGCCGGCCTCGACGTGCTCGGCCATGGCGTTGGCGGTGAGCATCACCACCGGCGTCCGCACCAGCCCCTGATCGGCCTCGTGGCGGCGGATGGCGGCGGTGGCGGTGAGGCCGTCCATGACCGGCATCTGCATATCCATCAGGACCAGGTCGAAGCCGCCGGCCCGGAAGGCCTCGAGGGCCTGGAGCCCGTCCTCGACGGCGACCAGCTCCATCTCCGTGGCGCCGAGCATGATCTCGACGACCTTGCGGTTGGCCGGATGGTCGTCGGCCAGCAGGATGCGCAGCGGGGCGTCCGACACGGCCCGGGCTTCTTCGGCCGCGGGCGCGGGCCTGGGCGCCGGGTTCAGGCGCGGCAGCGGGATGTCGAACCAGAAGCTGGAGCCCACGCCGGGCTTGCTCTCGCAGTCCAGCTCTCCCCCCATCAGATCGACGAGGGCGGTGGAGATGGCGAGGCCGAGGCCGGTGCCGCCGTAGCGCCGGGTGATCGATCCGTCGGCCTGCTGGAAGCGCCGGAAGATGCGGCTGCGCTGTTCCTTGTCGAACCCGACCCCCGTGTCGCTGACCCGGAAGGACACCCGACCCTCGGGCGCCGCGGCGACGATCAGACGGACCGAGCCCTGGCTGGTGAATTTGAGGGCGTTGTTGACGAGGTTGGTCAGCACCTGCCGCAGGCGGACGGCGTCGCCCTCGAAGCGACCCTCAAGGGCCGGATCGAACTCGACCTCCAGGGCTACGTGCTTGTCTTCGGCCTTGACCCGCCACAGGGCGCCGATGTCGCTGACCGTCTGTTCAAGGTCGAACGGGGCCGGCTCGATCGCCACCTGGCCGGATTCGATCCGGGCGCTGTCGAGGATGTCCGACAGCAGGCGCTCCAGCGTCACCCCGGACGAGCGGATCAGCTCGACCATTTCCTTTTCCTGCGGTCCCAGCGGGCGGCGGGTCAGGGAGTCCGCCATCGACACCACGCCGTTCAACGGGGTGCGGATCTCGTGACTCATATTGGCGAGGAATTCGCTCTTGGCCCTGTTGGCGTCCTCCGCCCGCCGCTGCGCGGTGCGCAGCCGATCGGCCTGGCGCCACTGCCAGGCGACCACGCCCAGGGCGAACAGCAGGAAGACGACGCCGATGGCGATGACCGCGCGCTGCAGGCTGGTGTTGGTTCGCGCCGTCTCCAGCTGGCTCCGGCGCTCGGCGAGCTGCTGCTGCATGTCGCCGGTCACCTGGTGAATGCCGGCGCTGAAGTTCCGCGCCGAGACGATCTCGCTTTCCAGCATATGGGCGCGGAGCATCCGGAAGGCTTCGGCGGTCCGGCCCTCGGCGAACAACACCTCGGCTTCGACGTGGCCAGCCTCGAGCCCGTTCAGGTCGAGCCGCCGCAGGGCCTCGAGGTCCCGGCGCGCGGCTTCGGTCTGGCCGGTCTGGGCGCGGGCGATGGCCCGCAGGGGCAGAACCTTCTCGGCCAGGAAGGCGGCGGTTCCCAGATTCTCGCCGTAGGGCTCCAGACAGGCCAGGACCTGACGGGGGGCGCCGCGGGCGTTGGCGACCGTGGCGCACAGGCTGGCGTCATAGATGGCCAGCGTCGGCAGGTCGGATCGCTGCGCCAGCCGGTTGTGCGCCGCGTAGTATTCGGCCGCATTGGCAGGGTCGCCGACCTTCACCGCCATCATCGTCAGATTGTAGAGGCTGTCGAAATCCGGGCGGGGGTAGGCCGGGTTGGAGAACTCAATCTCGAATTTGCGGAAGGCGTCGGCGGCGCCGTCGACGTCGTTGAGGTCCATCAGCCCCATGCCGGCGACTTCCCAGATTCCCGCCCTGGCCGTCGCGGCGAAGGTGTCACGCTCCGGGATGTCCGCCTGCGCCCGCGCCAGCAGTTCGAGGCCTTCGCCGATGCGGCCCTCGTCCACCAGGGCGAGCGCCGCCAGCCGCGCGGCGTGCGCCCGCACGAACCAGTCCCGCCCCTCCCGGGCGAACCGGTGCATCTCGGACGCGACGCCAAGCTCGCCCTGGTCGTAGCGCGCGGTGAGGTCGTTCAGGTGGGCGATGTCGATATAGCGGGCGTCGTTCTGCCGCCGGGCGGCCGCGGCCAAGCGGCGGTTCCAGACCGCGGCGCGTTCGAACTCGCCCTGGTTCAGGATGGTCCAGGTGACGTGATAGAGCCGGTTCAGACCCTCGCGGTCGTCGCGCCGCATGGCGGCCTGGCCAAACGTCTCGAGGGCGCTGAAATTGGTCGAGGCCGCCCGCCGTTCGACGAAGCTGGCCAGGCTGCGCGCGTCGGCGGCCCCGGCGACGCCGGAGGGCGGCTGGGCCAACGCACGAGGCGCGCCGGCGAGGGCGACGAGCAGAACGAAACTCGCCGCGAGGATACGAAAAAGCGACATGAGGATTCCGGCGTGATCCTCTGGTCCTCGCACAGATTGGTTGCGCAAGCTTTAGCGAGCTTGAGAAGGAGACGGCGGGCGCGCGTCGATGAACCGGCGCAGCCATTCGCCGACCCGTTCGCGGTCGTTTGGCAGGGTCAGGCTCTGCAGCGCCCGGTCGACGGTCGCGGCCCCGATCCGCTCGCGGCGGCCGCCGGTCAGGTCGGCGGCGTAGGCCGGCGTGAACTCCGGATGGCCCTGCAGACTGATGGCGTCGTCGTCCCAGGCCAGGCCGGCGAAGGGGGTGAAGGCGCTGGTCAGGAGGACCCGGGCGTCCGCGGGTTTGGCGGTCACCTGATCCTGATGCGACACGGGAATGGCGACGGTGGCGGCGGGCGGGGTCATCCACGGCTCGGACGAGACGACGTCGTAGCGGTGCAGGCCGACGCCCCAGCCCCTGTCCGATTTCTCGACGCGGCCGCCGAGCGCCTGGGCCATGGCCTGATGGCCGAAGCAGATCCCGATCAGCCGGGTTCGTCCCTTGGCCCCGCGGATCCAGTCCAGCAGGTCGCCGATCCACGGGTCGGTCTCGTACACGCCGGCGGCCGAGCCGGTGATGATGGCGGCGTCGAAGGCGGCCGCGTCGGGCCATTCCCCGGCACGGACGTCGAAGGCTTCGGCGTCGTAGCCGTCGCCGAGCAGGGCGCGGAACATGGCGGGGTAGTCGCCGTGACGTTCGGCCAGCGCCGGCGGCGGCGCGCCGGTCTCAAGGATGGCGACCCGTTTCATCGGGCGCCCTCCACGCCCGCCATCCAGACCTCGGCCTTCGCTCCGGCGTCGCCGAGCCGGTCGGCCGCCCAGCCGCAGACCTCCGAGGCGGCGGCCTCGGCGCCCGCGGGGGGATTGAGGACCACCACCGCGCAGCCGTTCATCTTCATCGGGTTGGACAGCGGGCGCATCCGCGCCTCGGCCGCCAGCACCCGTTTCACGCCGGCCTGATCGAGGCGGCGCAGGAAGCCGTCGAAGGTCTCCATGTCCTTGAGCGGCGTCCAGATCGCGACCATGGCGCGCGGATCGGCGCGGACGATGGCGGCCCCCGTGTCGGCGGCGCGGTGGTAGTCGTCGGGGCGCTCGAACGGGGGGTCGATGACGACAAAGGCGCCCTGGGTCCGGGCCGCCCAACTGCGGGCCTGATCGTAGCCGTCGCCGCCCATGCCGACGGCCTGGGGGAAAGGCTCCAGCGCCTGCTCCAGCAGGTCGAGGACCGGGGGGTTCAACTCGAAACCGACATAGCGGTCGGTGGGGCGCAGTCGTCCCGCGATCAACAGGGGCGAGCCGGGATACAGATGGGCGCCGCCGTGGGGATTGAGTCGCGCCACCTCGGCCGCCAGCGTCTCGATCAGCGGCGGG
>DASRXE010000109.1:0-11822 GCA_035654315.1 Brevundimonas sp. | reverse complement strand
CGGAACAGGGGCGAGAAGGTCGCGATCAGGTCGGCATGGTTGAGGCCCGGATAGAGTGTCGCCTCGCAGCGGCCGCCCACCGCCGTCATCCGCTCGCACAGAACCGTGGAGTCCTCCGGCTGCACCACCGTGTCGGCGGTCCCATGGCCCAGCCACAGCGGGGCCGCGTCGGCGCGGACGAAGGTGACCGGCTGGGTCAGGGTCAGGTCGGGGGCTCGACTGAAGGCGTTGATCGAGGCCGGGACGTCGAGCGGCAGGAAGTCGTACGGCCCCGCCAGCCCCGCCGCCGCGCGGATCAGGCCCGGCGCGCCGGCGGCGGCCATATAGCGCCGGTCCAGCGCGATCATCATGGCCAGGTGGGCGCCGGCCGAATGTCCGACGACGCCCAGCCGGGCCGGATCGCCGCCGTACTGACCGGCCAGCCGTCCGACCCGCGCCGTAGCCGCCGCCGCGTCCTCGATGAAGGCCGGGAAATGCACCGTCGGCACGATGCGGTAGTCGGGGACGGCGACCACGAACCCTCGCGCCGCCAGGGCGTGCGCCGCCCAGCGATAGTGGCGGCGTTCGCCGGAATCCCAGCCGCCGCCATAGAAGAACACCAGCACGGCCCACGGCCGCCCGGCCCTGGCGGCGGGCGCCAGCACGTCCATGCGCTGGCGCGGATCATCGCCGTAGGAGACGCCGCTGGCGACCCGCCGCACCCCGCCATCGCGCGGCCCGAAGGTGTTGAGGGCCGCCAGCGGCGAACAGGCGGCGGCGAGGGCCGCGGCGGCGGGGGCGAGGAATCCTCTGCGGGTCATCGGCGCAGGATAGGCACGAAGCTCCGCCCTGGCTCAATCACCTCGCCGAGGAAATCAGCGCCCCGCAGTTGGCGTCCTCGGCCAGCCCGGGGTCGACGAAGGCGACCAGCGCCGCGAACGGGTTGACCAGCGCCCCGATGATCGCGCCCAGCCCGACCTGCGCCGCCACTTCGCCGGTCTCGACGCCGACCTTCGGCGACATCAGCGGTCCCTGCACGAGGATCGGCGCCCACAGCCGGACCAGCCGCGCCTCCTTGGTCTCGCCGTCGATGCGCAGGTTCATGGTCTCGGCCCCGAGGTCGATCGTGCCGCTGCCGTGCGCCAGCACGGGGGTGGTGTCGATCACGAAGGTCCGCGCCGTGGCCGTCCCGCCGCTGACCGTGAAATCGGCGACCGCGCAACGCACCTCGGCCGTGGAGTCATCGTCGAGTTTCAGCAATCCGGCCAGGACGTTGATGCCCAGCAGTTCAGCGAAGGCGGCCCGCATCCGGCCCTGCGGCACAACGAGGCTGATGGTGCCCTTCGACGCGGCGGCGAAGTCGTGCACCGAGGCGCCCGGCCCCTCCAACCGGGCGCGACCCAGGGCGCGTCCGGTGACGGTCGGGGCGCCGTTGCGGGCCGGAATGATCGATTCCAGCGGATAGCCGCGCAGGCGGAAGTCGATGGCGCTGTACGGCCGGTCCCGCGTGGCGTTGATTTTCGCGGTGCCGCGCAGCTCGCCGCGGTTGAAGGTGAAGGCCACCGGATCGAGGTTCAGGATGCCGCTCTTCAGGTCCGCGCCGATATCGACCTGACGAACATCGAGCTCGTTGCGTTTCACCCGCGCCGCCTTGTAGCGCAGCGTCCCGTCCATGACCCGCAGGCGCTCGACGTTCAGCGGGGCGTCGGGCAGCAGCCGCCCCGGCGCGCCGGAGCTCACCACCGTATCGCCCGACGAGGTCACCCGGGGCTCGGCCCCGAGCACCGCCATCAGGTCGTCGATGTCCAGCAGGCGCGAGCGCAGGTCGGCGTCGACCCGGCGTCGGTCACCGACCTTGTTGACCACCACGTCGCCCGACAGATCGGACGAGCCGACCCGGCCGGTGAAGTCCGCGAAGGTGAATTTCGCGTCGTCGCGCGTCAGCTTGCCGGCCAGCCGGTAGGGCGGCGTGTTGGGCGTGGTGACGCCGGTCAGCAGGTAGATATCGGCCAGGTCGCGGCCCTGCAGACGCAGCGTGGCGTTGAACTGACCGAGATCGAACGGCCGGGTGATGGCCCCGTCGGCGACCAGCCGGGTTCCGACGCCCGCGAGTTCGCCATGGAACCTGTAGGGGCGATCGCGGCGAATGTTGATGAAGGGTCCGCCCTGGACCAGCACCGTCAGCGGCGTGCCGTTGATCGTACCCTCGCCGTCGAGGTGGAAGCCGGCCTCGCCGTCCGAGCCCTCACGCGCGTTGATGGTCGCTTCCAGCTTGATCTTCCGGTGCTGCTCGTCGAGCGAGATCCGGCCGTCCTGGATCAGCAGGCGGTTGATCGGGGGCAGTTTGAGACCCTCCCCCGTATCCGGCTTGTCGGGGTTGAGCCGCCAACTCTGCCGCCCGTCTTCGGTCGCGATCAGCACCGCGCGCGGCTGGATCACCGCCACCCGGGGCATCTCCAGCCGCCCGGCCAGCAAGGCCCGCAGCCGCACCGAGAGCTGAAGGTCCTCGATCTGCAGGGTGTCGCTCTCCCGCGCCCAGTCCGGCCCGCCGATCCGGAGCTCACGAACGCGCGCGGAGGGCGCCCAGCTGAACAGGTTGACGTCGAGCTCGCCGTTGAGCTGGATCTCCCGGTCGTAGCGCGCCGAGGCCCATCGCCCGATCGGCCCCCGCAGCATGTTCCAGTCGAACAGCATCAGGAAGACCACGACCGCCGCGACCAGAAGCAGGGTCACGCTGGCGGCGATCTTCTCCGGCCGCCCCGGGCGTCGCGCCGCGGCGTAGACCGGATCGTTGGCGACCACCCAGTCACGCCAGCCGCGCATCCTCGCGCCCGCGGGGACGAGAGCCCGGTCGCGCACGACGAGCCAGTTCCGATTGTCCTTCAGGGGGTTGGGCAAGACGCGAACTCCGTCGAGCGGAAACAACGCACGAGCGCGGCGAAAGGCTCAGCGCCCGCGCGACCGCCCACGAGAAAGGGCGTCTCCGTCGCCGGAAACGCCCTTCTTGGGTCGCGGAGGCCGGACTACTCGACTGGCTTCAGGTGCTTGTCGAGCCAGCCGAACACCTCGGTGTGCCATTGCAGGCTGTTGGCCGGCTTCAGGACCCAGTGGTTCTCGTCCGGGAAGACGACCAGCCGGCTGTCGATCCCGCGCCGCTGGAGGGCGGTGAAGGTCGACAGGCTCTGGGCCGTGGGGATGCGGAAGTCGAGATCGCCCTGGATCACCAGCATCGGGTCGCGCCAGTTCTGCACGTGATTGGCGGGGTTGAACTGCTGGTAGCCGCGCGGGTTCTCCCACGGGGTGCCGCCGTACTCCCACTCGGTGAACCACAGCTCCTCGGTCGAATAGCCCATGCCGAAGGTGTCGAAGACGCCGTCATGGTTGACCAGGCAGTCGAACTCGCCCGGCCAGTTGCCGGCGATCCAGTTGATCATATAGCCGCCGTAGGACGCCCCCAGGGCGCAGGCGTTCTGGCCGTCGAGGAAGGGGTAGCGCTGCTGCGCCGCCGCCCAGCCCTTCTGCAGGTCCTCCAGCGGGCGGTCGCCCCAGTGCTGGCTGATCGAGTCGGTGAAGGCCTGGCCGTAGCCGGTCGAGCCGTGGAAATCGATCATCACCACCCCGTAGCCGGCGCCGGCGTAGGTCATCGGGTTCCAGCGGTACGACCAGCTGTTCCCGAACGAGCCCTGCGGACCCCCGTGGATCAGGAAGGCGACCGGGTATTTTTCCCCCTCGACGTAGTTCGACGGCTTGATGACATAGCCGTGCACCGTCTCGCCGTTCCAGCCGTCGAAGGTGAACTGCTCGGCCTCGCCGAAGGCCCTGTCGTCCAGCTGCGGGTTCACGTCCGTGATCCGGCGCGGCATCTCGCGACCGAGGAAGGTCTTTACGTACAGCTCGCTCGGCCGGGTCAGGCTGTCCTGGGCGAAGACGAAGCCGGACGGAGTCAGCTGGAAGGTGGAGACGTGGCCCTCCCCGGTTACCGGAGTGACCACGCCGTTGCGCGTATCAATGGCGAAGATGCGGGTCTGACCGACGTCGCCGGCGGTGGTGTACAGGGTGTTGCCGTCCGCCGACCATTCCAGGCTGTTCGCCGAGCGGTCCCAGTCGGCCGCGATCTGGCGCAGCCGACCCGTCTCCATGTCGCGCAGGACGATGGCGAATTTGTCGGCCTCGAAGCCCGGGCGGGCCATGGCGCGGTAGGCCATCGTCCGGCCGTCGGGCGAGAACACCGGGCCGGTGTCCCAGGCGTCGTTGTCGTCGGTCAGATTCTCGAACGTGCCGTCGCCGCTCAGGCCGTTGGTGCGGTAGAGGTCGAAATTGGTGCTCCACGGCTCCGACTGACCCGCCAGCCGGGCCGAGAACACCACTGCGTCGCCGTCGGGCGTGAAGGTGAATTCGCTCTCGTCGCCGAACGGCTTGGACGGGGTGTCGCCGTCAAAACCTTTGGTCACCCAGACCGGCTCGCCGGAGCCGTCGGTGTTGACCACGAACAGGTGGTTTTGGGTCCCGTCGTTCCAGGTATCCCAGTGCCGCACGAACATCCGGTCGTAGACCTGGCCGGTGGTCTTGTCCTCGGCCTCGGCCTTCTGGCGATCCACGGTGCAGGCCAGATCTGCGCAGGACGGGAACACCGCCAGGGAGACCACCGCCTTGCCGGCGTCGCGGCTCAGCCGGTAGGCGTTGACGTCCACCGGCAGGTCGGTGACCTGGACCGGACCGGTTCCGTCGGCGTCGGCGCGCCAAATTTGGCTCGATCCCGACCGTCCCGACAGGAAGTACAGCTTGCCGTCGGAGCCCCAGCGCGCGGTGTTGGCGCCGCCCTCGCTGATGGCCAGCTTGCGGCCCTCGCCCGGCGCCTGCAGGTCCATGATGTAGAGCGCGCCCTGACGACGGTTGGCGTCGACGTCGGTCGTGGTCACCGAATAGACCACCCAGCGGCCGTCCGGCGAGACCTGCGGGTCACCCAGCCGGTTTGCGCTTATCATGTCGCGGTAGCTGAACGGCTCGGCGGCCTGGGCCGGCGCGGTCGCGGCGGCGGGCGCGGCGGGAGCCTCGGCCAGGGCGGGCGCGGCGGCGGCGGCGAGCAGCACGGCGGCGGCGACGCCGGAAAGAAGCGGGCGATGACGCATGGTCGTTTCCTCTGGAAGCTTTGGAGCAAGGGGTAGCACCCCCGACCGGCCTCGGCCAAGCCGCTCTCAAGCCGCTTGCCCGGCGGCGCGGGAGCGGCGACAAGCGCGGGGCATGGTTCTCGCTGACGCCCTTGATCCCGTGGACGCCTCGCCGCCCCCGCGCGCCGGGCCGCATATCTGCGATGTGCTGATCGCCGAGCGCGCGCCGCGGCTGACGCGATCGCCCCTATGGCCGCTGGCGCGGCCCTTTCTCTACAGGCTGCTGAACTACCGTCACGCCGTGCGCATGGCCGACGCGGTGCGCCCGTTGTCGGGAGCCGAGGCCCTCGACTACATGAGCGATCTGCTGGACCTGAAGGTCGCGGTGATGAATCCGGACCGCATTCCGGCGACCGGGCGCTGCATCGTGGTCGCCAACCATCCGACCGGCATCGCCGACGGCATCGCCGTGTTCGACGCGATCCGCGCCCGACGACAGGACGCGGTCTTCTTCGCCAACGCCGACGCCCTGCGCGTCTCGCCCGGCCTGGGCGAGGCGGTCATTCCCGTGGAATGGGTGGTCGAGAAGCGGACCCGGGAGAAGACCCGCGCCACGCTGCAGGCGGCGAAGCAGGCCTTCGAGGCCGAGCGCTGCGTGGTCATGTTCCCGGCCGGACGACTGGCCCGGGTGGCGAAAGACGGCTCGGTGACCGATCCCGAGTGGGCCCCCACCGCCACCTCGCTGGCCCGCAAGCACGGCGCGCCGATCGTGCCGATCCACGTCGCCGGGCCGGAGTCCCGCCTGTTCCACTGGTTCGACCGCTTCTCGCAGGAGTTGCGCGACGTGACCCTGTTCCACGAGCTGTTGAACAAGAAGCGCAAGCGGTTCTTCCTCAAGGTCGGCAAGCCGATCCCGCCGTCGCGGCTCGACATCGACGCGGCCCGGGCGACCTATGCGCTGAAGGCCTTCACCGAGCGGGTCCTGCCCAGTCAGCCGGACGCCGATTTTGCCTGAGCCGGAGATGACGCTGACCCTTGAGGACGCCGATGCGACGGCGCGGCTGGGCGCGCGTATCGCGCGGCGGCTGGGGCCAGGCGAGACGGTGCTGCTCTACGGACGGCTGGGCATGGGCAAGTCGACGCTGGCGCGGGGGCTGATCCGGGCCCTGACCCGGCCGGACGAGGACGTGCCCTCGCCGACCTTCACCCTGGTGCAATTCTACGAGAGCGACCCGCCGGTGGCCCATTTCGACCTCTATCGCCTGACCCGCCCGGACGAGGCCGCCGAGATCGGCCTCGACGAGGCGCTCGACGAGGGTTGCGCCGTCATCGAATGGCCGGAGCGGCTGGGCGACGATCCGGCTGTCTGGCTGGGTCCCGACCGGGTGAGCGTCGCCCTGTCGGAACAGGGGGCGGGACGCGTTGCGACCGTTTCTGGCGTAGGGGCGTGGGAGACCAAGCTGAAGGACCTCCATGTCTGATCGTGAACTGCAGCGTCTCGACTTCCTCAAGGCGGCCGGCCTCGCCGACGCCGTGCGCGCCCCTCTGCCCGGCGACGCCTCGACCCGGCGCTACGAGCGGCTAACCACCCCGGCGGGGACGACACTGATGCTGATGGACCAGCCGCCGGCGACGGAGTCCCGCCCCTGTGACCCATCGTGGACGCCGGAGGAGCGCCGCGCCGCGGGCTGGAACGCGGTGGCGCGCCTGTCAGCCGGGCGGATCGAGGCCTTCGCGGCCGTCGCCGAGCACATGCGCCACGCCGGCCTGTCGACGCCCGACATCATCGCCGTCGACGCCGCCGCCGGCCTGGCGGTGATCGAGGACTTCGGCGACGACCTGTTCGCCCGCGTCATCGAGGACGGCGAACCACAGGCGCCGCTGTATCTGGCGGCCGTGGATGCGCTCGCCCGTCTGCATCTGAACGGCCTGTTGCCCGATACAATGCAGGGGCCCGCCGGCGAATGGCCGCTGCTGACCTATGACGCCACAGCGCTTCAGGGCGGGGCCGACCTGTTCATCGAGTGGATGCCGAAGCTGCACCCCGATCTCGACTTCGGGCCGGCGGCGATCGAGGAATGGCGCGCCGCATGGGCGCCGGTCGCCGCCATGGGCGAGGAAAAGGCGTGGGTGGTCGCCCACCGCGACTATCACGCCGAGAACCTGATCTGGCTGCCGCAGCGGACGGATCATCGCCGGGTCGGGCTGATCGACTTCCAGGACGCGGTGCTGGCCCATCCGGTCTGGGACCTGCACTCCCTGTTGCAGGATGCGCGCCGCGATGTGCCGCCGGCGCTGGAGGCGGTGGCCTTCGATCACTATTGCGATGTGATGATGGTCGACCGCGAGGCCTACCGGCGCGACTACGCCGCCCTCGCCGCGCTGAACGAGGCGCGCATCCTCGGCGTCTTCGCACGGCTGATCGCGCGCGACGGCAAGCCCAGGTACCGCGCCTTCATGCCGCGCATGTGGGCCCATCTGAACGCCAATCTGAAACAGCCCGGAATGGAATCCGTCGGCGCCTGGTTCGATCGCCATGTCCCGGCGGAGAGACGTGGATGACCGCCGCCCCGAAAACCGCCATGGTGCTCGCCGCCGGCCTCGGCACCCGCATGCGGCCGCTGACCGACGACCGGCCCAAGGCGCTGGTCGAGGTGGCGGGCCAGACCCTCATCGATCACGTGCTCGACCGGCTTGCGGAAGCGGGGGTCCAGCGCGCGGTGGTCAATGTTCACTGGTTCGCCGACCGCCTGGAGCGACACCTCGCCGGGCGCGGACGCGGGCCCGGAATCGTCATCTCGGATGAACGGGTCGAACTCCTCGAGACCGGCGGCGGTCTGAAGAAGGCGGGTCCGCTGCTCGGCGCCGAGCCGGTCTTCGTGGCCAATATCGACAGCGTCTGGACCGACAACGGCCGCGAGGGGAATTCCGCGCTGAATCAACTCGCTCGCCTGTGGAATCCGTCAACCATGGACGCCGCCCTGCTGCTGGCGCGGCGGGCGGGCTCGATCGGCTTCGAGGGGAATGGCGACGTCTTCCTCGCCGACGACGGGCGGCTGACCTTCCGCGGCGACGCCCCCTCCGCGCCCTACGCCTATATGGGGGTGCACATCTGCCGGCCCGACTATGTCGCCGACGGGCCGGAAGGGCCGTTTTCGCTTAGCGGCCTGTGGCGCCGGTCCGCCGCCGCCGGCCGCCTCTATGGCTGCGTGCTCGACGGCGACTGGATGCACGTCGGCGACCCGCAGGCGCGCGACGCGGCCGAGGCGCGGCTGGCCGGAGCGGCATGAGCGGGCAGTTCAATCCTTTCGCCCCGCAGGGCCCGCGCTGGTACGCCGTCGAGGCGCGCCGGCCGTTTCTCGAGGACCTGGCGGCGGGCGTGCTCGACTGGCTCGGCGAACATCCGCCCGAGGCGCTGTCCGACGCCGTCATCCTGCTGCCCAACCGCCGCGCCGCCCGCGCCTTCACCTCGGCCCTGACCAAGCTGGCCGGCGACCGGCCCGTGCTGCTGCCGCAAGTCCGGCCGCTGGGCGATCTGGAGGAGGACGAGCCGCCGTTCGCGCCCGGCGAATTGGGCCTTGACCTGCCGCCGGCCATCGCCCCGCTGACGCGCCGCTTCGAGATGGCGCGGATGATCGTCGAGGAATTCGAACCGGGCCTGCCGCCGCTGCGGGCGCTGGAGATGGCCGACGCCCTCGGCGGCTTTCTCGACTCCTGTCAGTTGGAAGAGATCGACGACCTTGGACGCGTGGCGACCCTGGTCGAGGGCGACCTCGCCGAGCACTGGCAGAAGTCGGCGAAATTTCTCGGCCTGGCGGTCGAGGCCTGGCCGAGGCGGCTGGCGGCGCTGGGACTGGTCGATCCGGCCTGGCGGCGCGCCCGGCTGCTGCGCCTGCTCGCCGAGGCGTGGACGGAGCGGCCCCCGACGCAGCCGGTCATCGCCGCCGGATCGACCGGCACCGCCCCCGCGGCCGCCGACGTTCTGGCGGCGGTCGCCCGCGCGCCACAGGGCTGCGTCCTCCTGCCCGGCCTCGACCGCGACCTCGACGCTGCCGTCTGGTCCCAGCTGAGGGACAACGAGCAGCATCCGCAGAACGCCCTTTGGCGGCTGCTCGACCGGCACGGCGTCGAGCGTGAGGCGGTGCGCCCGTGGTTCAAACCGGCGGAGGATCCCGGCCGCGCAGCCCGGGGCCGCGCCCGCCAGCGGCTGCTCAATGAAGCCTTGCGCCCGGCCGAGGCCACCGACGACTGGCGCGCCCTGATCCGCGACCTGCGGGCCGACGCCTTCCGCGAGCACTCCGCCGATCCGATCGCCGAGGGGCTGGAGGGGCTGTCCGTCGTCACGGTCCGCGCCGAGGAGGACGCGGCCGCGACGCTCGCCCTCATGATGCGCGAGACGCTGGAAACGACGAATTCCGATGGCTCGGGCCGCACCTGCGCGCTCGTCACCCCCGACTTGGCGCTGGGCCGCCGCGTCGCCGCCCGGCTGGAGCGCTGGGGCGTGGTCGCCGACAACTCTTCGGGCCAACCCTTGTCGCGGATGCCGGCGGGCCGGCTGGTCGATCTGGCCGCCCGTTTCATCGCCGAGCCGCTCGACCCCCACGCCCTGCTCGGCCTGCTCAAACACCCGCTCGTCCGCCTCGACCTCGACGGCGGGGAGCCCGCGATCAAGGCCCTGGAGGCATACGCCCTGCGCGGCCCCCGGCTGCGCGACTGGGCCCGGGTCCGCCGCGCCCTGCTCAAGGCCGGCGAGCCGCGCGATGACGGCCGCGCCCCCTCCGAACACACGCTCGAACGCCTGGCCGGCGCCCGGGGGCTGCTCGACAGGCTGGAGCGGCTGTCCGACGCCGCCCGCGCGCCCTTCGCCGACGCGGCCCCGCTGGACGCCGCCGCTCGCGCCCTCACGGTGCTGATCGAGGCGCTGGCCGGGCCCGACGCCTGGACCGGGCCCGACGGCGAAGCCGCCGCCGCCCTGCTGGCGGGGCTGATCGAGGGCGGCGCCGCGCTGGGCCACATCTCCCGGCCCGATTTCGCCGAACTGGTCCGGACCCTGCTGGGCGAGGAGACGGTCCGCACGGGCGGGGCCAACCAGCCGCGCCTGCGCATCCTCGGGGCCATCGAGGCGCGGCTGGTGCGCGCCGACCGGATGATCCTGGCCGGGCTGGAGGAAGGCGTCTGGCCCGACGCCGCCCCGACCGACCCCTTCCTGTCGCGGCCGATGCGCGCCGCCCTCGGCCTGCCGCCGCCCGAGCGCCGCCTCGGTCAGACGGCGCAGGATTTCGTCCAGGCCGCCTGCGCCGACGAGGCCATCCTGGTGCATTCCGAACGGCGCGGCGGCCAGCCCGCGGTCAAATCGCGCTGGCTGTGGCGGCTGGAGATGCTGACTCACGGGGCGCACGCGGACGATACGCCGGTCAGGCTGGAGCGGCGGTCGGTCCACCTCGACCAGGCCCGGGCGCTGGACGCCCCGGCCCGCGCCGCGCCCGACTACGCGCGCCGCCCCGCCCCGAGGCCCCCGGTCGAACGCCGTCCGCGCGAACTTCCGGTCACCGGGGTCGAGCGCTGGGTGCGCGACCCCTACGCCATCTATGCGCGCTATGTCCTGAACCTGAGACAGATGGACCGTCCCGGCCAGTCGGCCGAGGCGATGGCGCGCGGCAACGCGGTGCACAAGGCGGTCGAGCGGCTGACCCTGTCGTGGCCCGAGGTCCTGCCCGACGACTGCGCCGACCAGCTGGAGACCCTGCTGCTCGAGGAGCTCGGCCACCACGGCTTCGAGGACGCGGCCATGGCCCGCGAGGCGCCGCTGGCCCGCAACTGCGCCCGCTGGCTGTCCGGCTGGGAGGCCGAACGCCGGGCCCGGGGCGTCGAGATCCGGGTCGAGGAAAAGGTCGAAATGTGGGTCCCGGCCCCGGCCGGCCCCTTCAAACTGACAGCCAAGGCCGACCGCATCGAACTGTCGGCCACGGGCGCGGCGGTGCTCGACTTCAAGACGGGCCAGATCCCGTCCCCGAAACAGGTCAGGTCCGGCTTCTCGCCCCAGCTGACCCTGACCGGCGCCATCCTCGCCGAGGCGGGGCTGGCCGACACCGGGCCGGTCCAGCCGGAAGAGCTGACCTATGTCCGGGTGGTGGGCCGCAAGGTCCCGGGACAGGCGGCGGTGCGCGCCCTCGGCGACGAGGCCGTGGCCCTGTCGGAGGCGGCGCTGGAAGGTCTGAAGACCCGCATCGCCCGCTTCGACCACCCCGACACCCCCTATCTGTCGTGGGTCGCCCCGCAGTTCATGGGCTCGTTCGGCGGCAACTACGACCACCTCGCCCGGGTCTGGGAGTGGCATGTGGTCGGCGGCGAAGATGGCGGAGACGCCGAATGAGCGCCCGCGTCCTGCCCGATCCGCACCAGATCGCCGCCGCCGATCCGCGCCGGTCGGTGTTCGTCACCGCCAACGCCGGCTCGGGCAAGACCTCGACCCTGGTCGACCGGGTGGCCCGGCTGCTGCTCGAGGAGGTCCAGCCCGGCGAGATCCTGTGCGTCACCTACACCAAGGCCGCCGCGGCCGAGATGCAGGGGCGGCTGTTCGACCGGCTCGGCGCCTGGGCGGTGATGGACGACGCCGATCTGGCCCAGTCGCTGGCCGACCTCGACACCGGCGACCCGGAGGCCCTGTCCGGCCCCGACCTGTCCAAGGCGCGCCGCCTGTTCGCCAAGGCGCTGGAGACGCCGGGCGGACTGAAG
>DASRXE010000108.1:0-9394 GCA_035654315.1 Brevundimonas sp. | reverse complement strand
TGGTCTGGCCGGACATGGATTTGACGATGTCGCCGGGGCGCTGGGCGTTCCCGTCGGGCATGTTCTCCACAAGGCCCAGGATGCCGACGGCGTTGACCCTGGCCTTGCGCCCGGCCAGCGCGTGCATGAGGCCGGCCACGGCGGCCGCGCCCCCCATGTCCCACTTCATGTCCTCCATGCCGTCGGCGGGCTTGATGGAGATGCCGCCGGTGTCGAAGCAGACGCCCTTGCCGACGAAGGCGATCGGCTGCTCGCCCTTGGCGCCGCCGTTCCACTTCATGATGGCGACCTGGCTCTCGCGGACGCTGCCCTGGCCGACGGCCAGCAGGGTGCGGAAGCCCAGCTTCTCAAGTTCCTTCTCGCCGAGGATCTCGACCTCAAGGCCCAGCGTCTCGAGAGCCTTGACGCGCCGGGCATACTCTTCCGGATGCAGGACGTTGGCCGGCTCGCTGACCAGATCGCGCGCGAACTCCACCGCCTCGGCGACCGGGGAAAGCTTTTCATAGGCCGCCTGGGCGGCCTTCACGTCGGCGGCGACGACCTTGATCGTCTCGATCGACGGCGTCTTTTCGGGCTTCAGCGTGGTCCGGTATTTGTGAAAGCGATAGCTGGCCAGCCGGGCGGCGAAGGCGGCGCGGGCGGCCTGGTCGGCCGACAGGGCGTGAGCGTCTATTGTCAGCGACGTCGCGCCCGACACCTTGACGGCATGGTAGGCGGCGCCGGCGGCGGCTTCCAGGGCCAGATCGTCGAACTTGTCGGCCTCGCCCGCGCCGGTCAGCACGATCGTGCCCGCGTCGACGCCGGTCGGCGCCGCTACGATCAGAGTGCTGTTCGAACCGCCGGTGAAGCGGCTGGCGTTCATGGCCCGGGTCAGGGCGCCGGAGGCCGCGGCGTCCAGATTTCCACCCGTGCCGTGCAGGGCCCGCCCCTCATGAACCAGGACGGCCAGCACCTCGGCTCCACTGGCGGACGCGACGAACTCGATCTTCATGGGCTACTCCAGCCGGAATTGAACGTTCCGGACTTGCTTACAGTGTCGCGCGCGGCGCCTGTCGCCGATGCGCGGGGATGTGTATTAGAGGCGTTCCGGCCGCCGCCTGCAACGGGCGATTTCCTCCGTATATGACGCTGATTCAAGGCTATCTTTTTCGCCAGATCGCCCGACCGGTCATCGGAGCGTGCGCCGCGCTGGCTGGAATCGGCATCCTGAGCCAGAGCCTCGATCAACTCGAGGTTATCGTCGAACGCGGCCAGAGCGTCTGGGTGATGGTCAAGCTTACGCTGCTCGCGGTTCCTCAACTTCTGGCGGTGATCCTGCCAATCGGCCTTTTCGTCGGCGCCCTGATCGCCCTCACCCGGCTGCAGCGCGAACAGGAGCTGACCGCCGTGTTCGCATCCGGCGTCACGCGCTGGTCGGCGATTCGGCCCGCCGTGCGCATCGCCGCCATCGCCGCCGTCCTGACGCTGGCCGTCACCACAGTCCTGCAGCCGTGGGCGCAACGGCAGGCCCGCGCCGAGGCCTTTGCGGTGCGGACCGATCTCGCCGCCCTGCTGGTCGAGGAAGGCCGTTTCGTCGAGGGGCCGGAGGGCTTGACCGTTTATGTCCAGCAGATCGAACAGAACGGCCTGCTGAAGAACATCTTCATCTACCAGGCCGGCGAGGACCGGGTGACGACCTGGGACGCGGCCGAGGCCCGCTTCTCGCGCATTGACGGCGAGCCGATCCTGACCCTGATCGACGGATCCTGGCAGCGCTATTCCAGCCGCGGCGTGCTGGAGCACCTTTCGTTCGGCCGGCAGGACGTACCGCTGGGCCAGTACTCCGAGGTGACGGACACGATCCGCTACAAGCCGCCGGACCTCTACCTGCCTCAGCTCCTCAATCCGTCGCCGCAGGATCTGGAGCGGGTCGGATCCGCCGGCGAGCTGAGGGCAGAGGCTCACTCGCGGCTCTCGGCTCCCCTGTACGCTCTGCTGGCCATGGCCATGGCCTTGTCGGCCATCCTTGGCGGCCAGTTCAGCCGGACCGGCTACAGCCTGCGCATCGCCCGGGTGGCCGGCGCCTTCCTGATCATCCGCATTGTCGGCTACGGCATCGTGGCCGCCAGCGCCTGGAACGGGTGGCTGAACGTGTTCCAGTACCTGCTGCCCATCGCTGGCACGGCCATCGCCCTGCGTCTCCTGTTCCGGGCGCTGAAGCCACGCCGGCGGGCGTCCTGGCCCACCTTCGAGCGGCTGAAGGCGAGGTTCGCATGACCGGGGCCGACCAGACGCCGACCTGGCTCCGGCTGGGCCGGATCGAACGCTATGTGCTGGTTCAGCAGGCCCGCTCCCTGGCGATTGCTCTGGGCGTCATCGCGGCCCTGATCATGCTGATCGACTTCGTCGAGATTTCGCGCGGCGTCGGCTCCGACGTGGACCTGTCGGCGCTGCGCATCCTTGGCCTGATGCTGCTGAAGTCGCCGCAGGTCATCGTCCAGCTCCTGCCTTTCGTCTTCCTGTTCGGCACCCTGGCCGCGTTCGTGGCGCTGAACCGCCGCAGCGAGCTGATCGCCATGCGGGCGGCCGGCCTGTCGGCCTGGAGATTCGTCCTGCCGGCGGCCGGGGCGGCCCTCGTGTTCGGCGTAATCACGGTAACGGCGCTCGGCCCTTTGGCGGCGTCGGCTGATGGCCTGTTCCAGCGTGAGCGGGCCCGCCTCTCCGGGTCAGCCAACGCGTCCGAGACGGTGTGGATCAGGGAGGGCGACGACACCCGACAGATGGTCATCCGCGCCGACCGGCAGGATCGGGCCAACGCCCGCCTGCTGGGCGTGACCTTCTTCATCTACGCCACCGACGACGAGGGGCGCCGGTCGTTCCGCGAGCGCATCGACGCGGCCTCCGCCTCACTGAACGCTGGACGCTGGCGTCTGATCGACGCCGTCGGGGCCCAGATCGGTCAGAGGGCGGTGCGCTATGAGACCCTGGACCTGCTCTCCAGCCTCGCCGATGACGAGGCGTTCGAACGCTTCGCCCGCCCGCAGTCGACGCCGTTCTGGTCGCTTCCGGCCCAGATCGGGCGGGTCGAGGCGGCAGGCTTCTCGAGCACCGCCTACAGGCTGAGGCTGCAACAGTTGCTGGCGACCCCGCTGATGTTCGCGGCCATGTCGATCCTGGCCGCCGCCTTTTCGCTGCGTTTGATGCGGCTCGGGGATCTCGCCCGGATGAGTCTGGCGGCCGTCGTGCTGGGTTTCGGCTTCTTCTTCGTCAACCAGGCCGCATCAGCGTTTGGCTCGGCCGAGGTCATCCCGCCGTGGGTGGCCGCCTGGCTCCCGCCGTTGCTGACGGCGCTCGCCGCCTTCACCTTGCTGTTCTATACCGAAGACGGGTAAGCGAACGCCCGCCCATCGTCCCCCGCCCGTCCACCTAGTGAGCCTGAATGCCGCGTCACCTCCGTGCCGATACGGGAGCCCTGCGCCTCCGGCTTCTGGCCGGCGCCGCCGCCGTGGCGCTGACGTCATGGTGTGGCGCGGCGCAGGCGCAGGACGCTCCGGTGGTCACGGCCCCGCCAGCGGCCGGTCCCGACGGCCTGGCGCCCGAAGCGGTCTATCTGGAAGCCGACGCGGCTTCCCGCGACGGCGACGTGATCACCGCGACCGGCGACACCGAGCGGGTGCTCGCCCGTTTCCGGAACACCACGCTCCGCGCCGGACGCCTGAGCTACGATCTCAATCTCGGCGTCGCCACCGCCGACGACCGGGTCGAGTTCGTCGATCCCGAAGGCAACCTCATCTTCGCCAGCCACATCGAACTCGATTCCGATCTGAAGGCGGGCGTGGCGGTGGACTTCGCCACCCGCTTCCGCAACGGCGCCAGCCTGATGGCGGCCACGGCCGTGCGGCGTAGTCAAAATGTCAGCGAACTGAACTACGTCCTCTTCACCCCCTGCCCGATCTGCGACGCCGAGGGCAATCCAAAGGAACCCAGCATCGCCATCCAGGCGGAGAAGGTCGTCCAGGACGAGAGCCTCCGCGCCGTGCTGTATCGCAACGCGGTGTTCCGCGTCGGCGGGGTGCCGGTGCTCTACCTGCCGTATTTCGCCCATCCGGATCCGACGGTGGAGCGGGCCTCGGGCTTCCTGGTGCCCACGCCCAGCTATGACGAGGGTCGCGGCGTCAGCGTCGAAATTCCTTATCTGCAGGTCGTCTCCCCGTCGGAGGACTGGCTGATCAGTCCGCAGCTCAACAGCCGCGTCGCGCCGCTGCTGAACCTGCAATGGCGACGCCGGTTCGAGGACGGGATCGTGGTGCTCCGCGGCGGCTACACCTACGAACGCAACTTCGGCGACTTCGACCTGGACGGCGACAATGACGCCGAGAGCAATGTCAAATTCGGCGACCGCACCAGTCGCAGCTACTTCCTCGGCCACGGCCGCTTCGATCCGGAAGGCGCGTGGCGCTGGGGGTTCACCGCCGAGCGGACGTCGGACAAGACGCTGTTCGACCGCTACGACGTCCGCGACCCCTATCAGGACAACGGCCTGTACTACGGCGACCAGCGCCGGCTGATCAGTCAGGTCTACACCGAGCACCAGACCGACCGGTCCTACGTGTCGGTCGCGGCGTTCGCGCTGCAGAGTCTGCGGGTGGTTCGCTTCGATCCGGTCACGCCGGCCCTGAACGAGTTCGAGGACGACGGCGCCCTGCCCGTGGTCGCGCCGTTGATCGAGGCGCGGTGGGAGCCGGACGGGCCGGTGTTCGGGGGACGGCTGCGCCTGCGCGGCTCCGCGGTTTCCCTCTATCGTGACGACTACGTGGGCAGCCCCGTTCTGCGGCCCGAAACCACGCTTCCGGGGCCGACCCTTGGCCTGCCGGGCGTGGACAGCCGCCGGGTCTCGGGCCAAGTCGACTGGCGCCTGACGATGATCTCGGCGGCAGGCGTGCGGTGGGAACCGTTCGTCGACCTGCGCGCCGATCTCTATTCCGTCAGCGACCTCCCGCCCGCTCTCGGGCTCGAGGACGAAACGCTCGGCCGGGGCCGGGCCACGGCTGGCGTCGACGTCAGCTATCCCCTTATCCGGCGTTTCGGCGCGGCGGACATGATCCTCGAGCCGATGACGCAGCTGTCGATTTCGACCGATCCGGACCTCGACCAGCGCCTTCCCAATGAGGACAGCCACACGGTCGAACTGGACGAAAGTTCACTGTTCCGCGTCGACCGTTTCCCCGGCTACGATCTGTACGAGGGCGGCCTGCGCCTGACGACGGGCGTACGCGCGACGTTGCGCTGGGAAGAAGGCAGACAGGCCAGTCTTTTTATCGGGCGCAGCCTGCGCGCGGACGAGGAGCCGGCCTTCCTCGTTCCCGTGCCCGACGCGCCGGCCCAGCTCTATGACCCCACGGGGCTGGCGTCCGACACCTCGGACTGGGTGGTCCAGGCCGACTTCTCGCCGTCGGACCGCATTCGCGGCTGGGGCCACGCGACGCTCGATTCAAGTGGCAACGTCCGGCGGGCGGAGATCGCCGTCGATGGACGCTGGGGACGGCGAAACCTGGCCACGGCGAGCTACATCATCGATCGTTCGAACCCTCTCGCCGGCCCGAACAACCGCAACTACGAGTTCCTGCAACTGGCGGGGCAGCAGTTCGTCTACGGCAACTGGGGCGTCGCCTTCTCCGGCATCGCCGATCTGGAACGCACCCCCCGGCCCGGCCAGCCCGACCCGGGCTACCTGGTCCAGTCGGAAATCGGCGTGCTGTTCGACGACGACTGCTTCCGTTTCGAACTGGGCTGGCGGCGCGACAACACCAGCGTGAGGCCGTCCGGCCCCTCGGAAGGCCCATATGTGCGCCTAACCCTCGCCACTTTCGGCGGTACAGGATATTGACGGGGCGACGGGCGCCGGCCGGCGCGCGATTTCGGTTGCGCGCAGGTCGCCAGAACCGGGCTCGAACCGACCGCGCCGCTTGAGGAACCAGGACTGACATGCGTTTTCAGCGTTACTTGACGGGGGTAGCCATCGCCGCCCTCCTGGCCGGATCGGCCATGGCCCAGACCGCGCCACAGCAACCGGCCGCGGCGGGCACGCTGAACCCCGCGGCCGGACAGGCGCCGCCCGCCGCGCCGGCGGCGGCTCCGCAGTTCCAGATGGCGGACGGTATCCTGGCCACCGTCAACGACAGCGTCATCACAGGCTACGATCTGCGTCAGCGCATGCTGCTGCTGATCGCCATGACACAGGTACAGCCGACGCCCGAAAACATCCCGGCCATCCAGCAGGAGGCGCTGAACGCCCTAATCGACGAGCGGCTGCAGGTGCAGGAACTGGCCAACTACGAGGATCTCGTTGTGACGGACCAGGAGGTCGACGAAGAAATCGCTGCCATGGCCCAGGAGGTCGGCGCGACGCCGCAAGCCTATCTGTCCTTCCTGGAGTCTGGCGGGATCAGCCCGCAGACGCTTCGCGAACAGCTACGCACCCAGATCGGCTGGCAACGCCTGGTGGGCGGCCGCTTTCAGAGCCGCGCGCGGGTCAGCAGGGGCGCCGTTGACGCCGCTCTCCGCCAGATTTCCGAAGCCGCGTCGAAGAAGCAGTATCTGATCGGCGAAATCTACATCGAGGCGGCCCGGGTCGGTGGCCAGCAGGCTGCGCTGAACGGCGCCAATCAGTTGGTCCAGCAGATGGTCCAGGGCGCGCCGTTCCAAGCGGTGGCGCAGCAGTTCTCCTCGGCGCCATCGGCACCGCGCGGCGGCGACGCCGGCTGGGTGGTCGCTGGTACCCTCAACCCAACTCTTCAAGCAGCGATGGATCAGCTTGAAATTGGTCAACTTTCTAGGCCGATTGCGGTGGAGGGGGGGGTTTATATTATTTATATGCGGGACAAGCGGGACGGGGCGGCGACGAGCCTGGTGCAGCTGAAGCAGGTGATGGTCGAGCTGCCGGAGACGGCGACCGAGGCCGAGGTGGCCGCGGCCAGCCAGAGGCTGGAGGCCCTGCGGCCGCAGCTGACCTGCGAAACCATGCTGCAACGCGCGACGTCGGAGCAGGGCCTGCTCGGCGCCGACCTCGGCGAGGCCGACGTGCAGAACCTGGCCCCGCAGTTCCAGCAGGTGGCCCGCTCGGCGCCGGTCGGCACGATCAGCACGCCCGTGCGCACGCCGCTGGGCCTGCACCTGCTGGGCGTCTGCGGCCGCCGTGCGGGCGGCGCCGAAGTCCCCGACAAGATCGCGGTCGAAAACCAGCTGTACCGCCAGAACCTGGCCACCCTGGCCCGGCGCTACATGCGCGACCTGCGTGAAGACGCCCTGATCGAGTACAAGCAGTGACACCCGGCCCGCCGCTGGCCCTGACCATGGGCGAGCCGGCGGGCGTGGGACCCGAGATCATCGCCGCCGCCTGGCGGGCGCTGAAGACCGGCGACCAGACCTTCGTCGTGGTCGGCGACGCCGCCCTGATGCGGGCCCAGGGCGTCCCCGTCCACACCGTCACGACCCCGTCCGACGCCGCCGGCGTGTTCGGCGCCGCCGTGCCGGTGCTCGACATCCCCCTGCCCGCCCCGGTCCAGCCCGGCCGGCCCGAAGCCGCCAACGCCGCAACCGTGGCCGACTGGATCGAGCAGGCGGTCAACCTCGCCATGGGCGGCGAGGTCGCCGGTCTCGTCACCGCCCCGATCGCCAAGGCCCCGCTGTACGCCGCCGGCTTCCGCTTTCCGGGCCATACCGAGTTCATCGCCGAACTGACCGCCGACGCGCCGTTCGCCGGCGTGCGCGGGCCGGTGATGATGCTGACCGCGAAGGACCTGCGCGCCTGTCTGGTGACCATCCATGCGCCGCTGGCCGAGGTCCCGGACCTGGTCACCGCCGAACGGGTCGCGCGCACCGCCCGCGTCGTCCACGAGGCGATGAAGCGTGATTTCGGCATCGCCCGGCCGCGGCTGGCGCTGGCCGCGCTGAACCCGCACGCCGGCGAGAGCGGGGCGATCGGGCTGGAGGAGATCGAGGTGCTGCGTCCGGCGGCGGCGGCCCTGCGCGGCGAGGGCCTCGACATCACCGACCCGCGGCCCGCCGACACCCTGTTTCACGACGAGGCCCGGGCCGGCTACGACGCCGTGCTGTGCCTGTATCACGACCAGGCGCTGATCCCGGTCAAGACGCTGGACTTCTGGGGCGGCGTCAATGCGACGCTGGGCCTGCCGGTGGTGCGGACCTCTCCGGACCACGGCACGGGGTTCGACATCGCCGGCCAGGGCGTGGCGCGGGCGGACAGCCTGATCGCGGCGGTGAAGCTGGCGGGGGAGATGGCGAGGGCGCGGGCTGGGCGTGGTTAGTGGTTAGTGGTTAGTGGCTAGTGGCTGGCCGACGCTGGGGCGGTGGCGCTGTCCGCGCCGCCCTTCCGCAGACGAAGAACGAGCAATCACTAACCACTAACCACTAACCACTAACCACTCCTCCCGGCTCTGTCCTATGACACCGGGGTGACCGACCTCCCCTCCCTCCGCGAAACGCTCGACGCCCATGGGCTGCTGGCGAAGAAGAGCTTTGGGCAGCATTTTCTGCTCGACCTGAATGTGACGCGCAAGATCGTGCGGCTGGCGGGGCCGTTCGAGGGGCGGAGCGTCATCGAGGTGGGGCCCGGGCCGGGGGGGCTGACGCGGGCGCTGCTGGAGAGCGACGCGGGCAAGGTGGTGCTGGTCGAGAAGGATGCGCGGTTCATTCCGCTGCTGGGCGAGCTGGACACGCCGGAATTCGGGGGCTCCGGGCGGCTGACGATCGTCGAGGGCGACGCGCTGAAGGTGCGCGAGGCCGAACTGGTCGAAGGTCCGGCGCATGTGGTGTCGAACCTGCCCTACAACGTCGGCACGGCCCTGCTGATCAAATGGCTGACGGGGCCGTGGTCGCCGCATGCCCTGACGCTGATGTTCCAGAAGGAAGTCGCCGAGCGCATCGTGGCCGGGCCGGGAGACGACGCCTATGGCCGGCTGGCGGTGATCGCACAGGCGGTGTGCGAAGCGCGGCTGGTCATGCACCTGCCCGCCGCCGCCTTCACGCCGCCGCCGAAGGTGGCGAGCGCGGTGGTGCACCTCGTTCCGAAAGCGGACCGGCCGGACCCGGAGACGCTGAAGCGGCTGGAGCGGGTCACGGCGGCGGCGTTCGGGCAGAGGCGCAAGATGCTGCGGTCGAGCCTGAAGACGCTGGGCGGGGCGGCGCTGTGCGAGGCGGCCGGGATCGAGCCGGACGCGCGGGCCGAGGTGATCGACGGGGCGGGATTTCTGCGGCTGGCGAAGGCGCTGTAGCCCGGCCGCTCCAGCAAAAAGGGCCGCCCCCGGGGGAGCGGCCCTTCCATTGTCAGCCGGCGAACGGCTTCGTCAGGCGACAGCCCCCGCCAGAGGGGAGGCCGGGCTCATCCGACGGGCCG
>DASRXE010000107.1:0-5964 GCA_035654315.1 Brevundimonas sp. | reverse complement strand
CAGCCGCGCCCGCCGCTCGCGCAGCGCCAGCGGCCGCAGGTCCTCGCCGTTCTCCGCCAGCAGGTCGTAGGCGACAATCGCCGCCGGAAAGGCGGCCACCATCTTCGCATCAACCGTCTTGCGGTTCAGCCGCTGCTGCAGGTCGCCGAACGGTGCGACCCCGCCGTCGCGCCAGACCACCAGCTCGCCGTCCACCGCCCCCTCGAACGTCAGCCCCGCCATGACGTCCTGAAAGGCGCCGGAAATCTCGTCGCCGGTCCGCGAATACAGCCGCGCCACGCCACCCTCGCGCACCGCCTGCACCCGGATGCCGTCCCATTTCCATTCCGCGGCGTAGTCGGCCGGATCGAGCTTCGGAAAATCCGCCGCCTCGTCGATGGCGACCGCCAGCATCACCGGCCGGAACCGCCCCGGCGCGTCCGCGTCAGGGCGATCGCCCCGCCCTTCCAGCCAGGCGAACAGATCGCCATACGGCGGAGCCAAGGCGTGCCAGACCTCCTCGATCTCCGACACCTCGATCGGCTCGAGCGCGACCGCCGCCTCGCCGCCCTCCGGGTCCGGCGGTTCGCTCATCCGTTCGGGCCGCACCATGGCGGCGGCGGTCTTGGCCAGCCGCGCGGACAGCCCGACCCGCAGCCCCCCGGTCATCAACTTCAGCAGGGCCCAGCGTCCCTTGGGTTCGAGAGCGTCGAGCCAGCCCTCCAGCAGGCCCGCAATCTCGCTTCGCGTGGCCGTGCGCAACGCCTCGACCACCTCGCCCAATTCGGGCTCGCGGTTGGCGCGATGGTCCGGATCGCGCGGCCAGATCAGCGCCACGGTCTCGGCCAGATCGCCGACGTAGTCATAGGACCAGCCGAACAGGATCGGATCGACTCGCGCTTCGACGGCCTTGCGGATCATGGCGGGCTTGGCCGCGTCGAAGGTCAGGTCGCCGGACAACGAGGCCAGGGCCCAGCCGCGGTCCGGGTCCGGCGTGGTCCGCAGATAGTCCCTCAGCAACACCAGCTTGGCGTTGCGCGAAGCCGTCAGCGACAGGCGGTCCAGCAGTTCGGCGAAAGCGCGCATCGGCCTTTCAAACGCGAAAACGCCCCGGAAGTCTCCTCCCGGGGCGTCTCAGTGGTCAGGCGGGCCTGCCCTAGTTGAACAGGCCGGCGATGACGGCCGTGATCAGGCCGGTGGCGATCGCGGTCATGACCACATCGTCGCCGCTGCGCACGTACTGGTAGCCGCGGGGCGGCTGACGCAGGCCGTAGCGGCCGTAGTCGCTGACCACATACTGATTTGACCGGTAATAGGCCGGCATCCGCTGGCCATAGGCCCACGACCGGGTTTGATGGCCGCGCGGTGCGTAATAGCGGCCGGCGTTGTAGCGGCGCTGGGCCTGCTGCCAGCGGGCGTAGGCACGGGCGTCCTGACGGTCCTCGCGGGCCTCCTGACGCCATTCACGGCGATCCTCGCGACGATCCTGACGGTCTTCGCGACGATCGCGGCGGTCGTCGCGACGGTCGTCACGGCGGTCCTGGCGCTGCTCGTAGCGGTCGCCGCGCGACTGGGCTTCGGCGGCGGAGGCCACGCCCAGCGACGTCACGGCGAACGTGGCGGCGAGGGCGGCGGTGAGAGCCTTCTTCATGGGGTGTCTCCAGATGCGGCCGAAGAATTTCGACTTGTCCGCACCCTGGACCGCGGCTGTTGAGCCTGGCCTGAACGGCCATGATCACCTGCCGTTCACCCGATCGTCGCCTTTCGACCGTTATTGCAGCGTCACGCCGCGCGGGCCTCTGCGTCCTGAACCAGCGCGCGCAGGCCTTCACGGCCTCCTCCGACGCGGTTCATCACCTGGGCCAGGGCGGCGAAATCGATCGGCTTGTTCAGATAGGCGTCGGCGCCTGCTTCGAGCCCGGCCTCATGGTCCTCGATCCGGGCGGAGGCCGAGAGGACCACGATCGGGGTTTCTGCGTTGGCCCCGCCGCCGGCACGGATGCCGCGCGTCGCCGTCAAACCGTCCATGACGGGCATGTTCACGTCCATGACGATCAGATCGAAGGTCTGACCGGCCGCCATCTCCAGCGCGACCTGGCCATTCTCTGCGGTCGAGGATGTGTGGCCCGCCGAGCCCATCCACGCTTCCAGGATCATCCGGTTGACCGGGTGATCCTCGACCACCAGCACGTTCAGGGATCGTCCATCCTCGACCTCGGCTGCGATCGGCGTGGCGGCCTCCTCAAGCGTCCATTCGACAACGTCGGCCTCGACGCTGAAGGTGAAAGTCGAGCCCTCCCCCACGGTCGAGACGACCGAAATGTCACCGCCCATGATATTGGCCATGCGGCGCGAGATGGTCAGGCCCAGACCAGTGCCGCCGAAGCGGCGCGTCGAGGAGGCGTCAACCTGGGTGAAGGGCTGGAACAGCCGTTCCAGATCCTCGGGCGAAATGCCGGCTCCGGAATCCTTCACGGCGAAGTCGAAGCGGACCCGGTCATCGGTTAACCGCTCAGAGCGGACCGTGTACGCCACTTCACCGGCATCGGTGAATTTGACGGCGTTGGACAGCAGGTTGTGAATGACCTGGCAGACGCGGAGCGGGTCGCCGCGGACCACAGCGGGCGTTTCGCCCTCGAAGCGTACGGAGAAATTGAGTCCCTTGGCCTCGGCCTGGGCCTGAAAGGGTCCCGTGACGCGCTTGTGCAGGTCCTCGACCGAGACATCGACGACCTCGAAGGTCATCTTGCCCGCCTCGATCTTGGTCATGTCGAGGATGTCGTTGAGCAGACTCAGCAGGTTGTCGCCCGAATTGCGGATGATCGACAGATACTCCCGCTGTGTCGGCTCAAGGCGGGTGGCGCCCAGCAATTGGGCGGCGCCGAGCACGCCGTTCATGGGGGTGCGGAGTTCGTGCGAGATCACTCCGAGGAAACTGGATTTGGCCTCGCTGGCGGCGTTTGCCCGGTCGCGGGCGGACTCCAGCTCCTCGATCAGATGGGCCTGATGTTCCTGGAAGGCGCGGATGCGTTCTTCGCGCAGCATCGTCATCAGAACCAGCACGACCAACCCGGCGGCCGTGAAGGGGACCACGCCCATGAAGGCCCAGAACAGGTCGGTCCCCCAGAGTGAACCCGCGATGAGGGCCGCCGATACGCCATAGGGAGACGAGATCACGATCGCCTGCTTCGGTGAGCTTCTCAGCTGGGCGAACACCAGCACATACCCGGAGACCAGCAGGGTCATCGCCAACGGTTGGCCGAACGGATGGTCCGAGAACCAGGCCATCAGCGGCGCTGCCGCCCAGGCGGCGGTTGTGGCCGTGGCGACGGCCGGGAAGATCATGCCCCAGCCGGCGCCCACCCGCTCGCTGATACGCTTCTCGACCGAGCCGCGCAGGGCGCCCGCGGCGATGGTCCCAAAGAACCACAGCGCCGAAGCGATGGGGCCGACCACCGCCAGCAGGCCCACGGCCCAGCTGGCGATAATCAGATAGCGCAGATAATGAGTCTGGAGAATCGCCCGCAGGGCCTGGGCGGCCTCGCCGGAACCCGGTTCGCCCTTGGCCGGCTTACTGATTCCGTCAGATTCGACCATTGCGCGCCCCAGCTCCCGAACATTCGGAGCGAACGCTATGGCCAAGATTCTAAGACGAGATGAACGCTGACGCTTTGATGACAACCGTTCGCTGAACTGCGATTCAGACCGCCCCGGCCTCGGCCGGCGTCAGTGCGCGGATCGACAGGGCGTGCACAGGCCCGGCCAATTCCACGCGCAGCAGGTCATTCACTGCCCGCTGACGTTGCACCCTTCCCTGCCCCTCGAAGACCGCCGACACCACCGTCACGTTGAAATGGCTCTCGCCTCCTGCGCGGCCATCGACCCCGCCTTCATGATGGTGACCGGCATGCCGGCCGCTGTCGTCTTCGATCTCGAGGCGGACCGGCGCCAGTCCCGCCGTCAGTTTTTCGCGAATAATCGTCGCGATCGGGCCTTCCGGCATGCGATGTCCTTGTTGGTGACCAATTCGACCCTACACTTCGTGCGATGTCATCCGCCTTTCAATACAAGCCGCGCTTCAAGGACATGCGGATCAAGCCGCCCCGCCCCGAAGAGGAGGCGGCGGAGGCTGATGTCCTGCACCTCAAGCCGGGCGAGAAGCCCTGCCAATGGCCCGACTGCCGGCAGGCGGCGACGGCGCGCGCGCCCAAGTCACGTGAGCGGCTGAACGACTTCTACGACTTCTGCCAGCGCCACGCCGGCGAGTACAACAAGGGCTGGAATTTCTACGCCGGCATGACCGAGGGCGAGGTCCGCGCCGCCCAGGAAAACGAGGCCATGACCGGCGGCCGCCCGACCTGGGAGATGAAGGCCGGCAAATTCACTCGCGAGGCCGCCGCCTTCGCCGCCAAGATGGGCACGGCCAACACCGGGGGATCGGGCAGCTGGCGCGACAGCTTCGGCCTCTTCGGCCGCCGCACCCGCGAACAGGCCGGCCCGGGCGGCGAGGACGACCTGCGTCTGGGCAAGCTGGAGCGCGCGGCCCTGGCCGACCTCGACCTCGACGTCCGCACCGACAAGAAGGCGGTCAAGGCCCGCTATCACGAGCTGCTGAAGCGCTTCCACCCGGATCTGAACAAGGGCGACCGCGGCGCCGAGGCCAAGCTGCAGAACGTCATCAAGGCCTACAAGACGCTGAAGAAGGCCGGCCTGGCCTAGCGCCCCGGCCGCCAACGCCTAGGTAAGGCTCCCATCCGAAGGAGCCCCGCCATGGAAGTTCTCTACCGCGCCCACGCCACCGCCTCGGGCGGCGGCCGCGAGGACGGCCGGTCCGCCACCGACGACGGCAAGATCGACGTCAAGCTGTCCACCCCCACGGAAATGGGCGGCAAGGGCGGCGACGGCACCAATCCCGAGCAGCTGTTCGCCACCGGCTACGCCGCCTGCTACCTCGGCGCCCTGCGGCTGGTCAGCGGCAAGGCCGGAACGCCGGTCGACCCGGACACGAAGGTCGCCGCCGGCATCGGCTTCGGCAAGAACACCAAGGGCGAGGGCTTCAACCTCGACGTCGAACTGACGGTCAGCGACCACGGCCTGGACCAGACGGTCATTGATGACCTGATCCAGAAAGCCCACCAGGTCTGCCCCTACTCCACCGCCACCCGCGGCAACGTGGATGCGAGGCTGACGGCGGCCTGAGGTTCAGCCCGCCGTCGGGACACGGGCCGCTCAAGCCGCTACAGCCCCAGCTTCGCCTTCAGGATCTCGTTGACGGCGGCGGGGTTGGCCTTGCCGCCGGTGGCCTTCATGACCTGGCCGACGAACCAGCCGATGGCCTGGGGCTTTTCGGCGACGGCGGCGGCCTTATCCGGGTTGGCGGCGATGATCTCGTCGATCGCCTTCTCGATGGCGCCGGTGTCGGTGACCTGTTTGAGGCCGTGCTTTTCGACGACCTCGGCGGGCGACCCTTCGCCGTTCCAGACGTAGTCGAAGACTTCCTTGGCGATCTTCGACGAGATGGTCCCGTTCTCGATCAGCTCGACCAGCTGGGCGACGTGGGCGGCCGGCAGCGGGCATTCAGAGAAGTCCTTGCCGTTGGCGGCAAGGCGGGCGGACAGTTCGTTGGTGACCCAGTTGGCGACCAGTTTGGCGTCGCGCCCCTTGGCCGCCGCCTCGAAATAGTCGGCCTTGGCCTGTTCGGAGATCAGCACCACGGCGTCGTATTGCGACAGGCCGTAGTCGGCCATCAGCCGGCGGCGCTTGTCGTCCGGCAGCTCGGGCAGCGAGGCCTTGATCTCGTCGATCCAGGCCTGCTCCAGCTCCAGCGGCAACAGGTCGGGGTCGGGGAAGTAGCGATAGTCCATCGCCTCTTCCTTGGAGCGCATCGAGCGGGTCTCGCCGGCGGTCGGGTCGTAGAGGCGGGTCTCCTGATCGACCTTGCCGCCGTCCTCGAGGATTTCGATCTGGCGCCGGGCCTCGTAGTTG
>DASRXE010000106.1:0-2157 GCA_035654315.1 Brevundimonas sp. | reverse complement strand
TCTCGGGCGTGTCGGTGAGCCGCTTCAGGATCTCGCGGCACCGTTCGGCTTGGGACACCAGCAGTTCGGCGTCCTCGCGGATGCGCTTGTCCGTGGTCTCGCGGCCGAGCTCCTTGGCGACGATCTGGATGGTGGCCAGCGGCGTGCCCAACTCGTGCGCCGCCGCCGCCGCCAGTCCGCCCAGCGCCGCCAGCCGCTGTTCGCGCTGCAGCACGTCCTGGGTCGTGGCCAGGGCCAGTTCCAGCTTCTCGGCGTCGGCGGCGACGCGCCAGGCGTAGGCGGCGGTGAAGACGACGCCGGTGATCAGCGCCAGACCGGTGCCGAAGCGATACAGCGGCGGAAGGTTCAGCTCCGTCCCCGCCTGCCACGGCAGCGGCATGGAGAAGAAGAACAGCGCCACGGTGGCCGCCAGCACCAGCAGACCCATCAGCGCAGCCTGCCGCCCGGGCAGGGACGCCGCCGCCACCGTCACCGGGGCCACCAGCAGCAGGCAGAACGGGTTCTGCAGCCCGCCGGTCAGGGCCAGCAGGGCGCTGAGTTGCAGGATATCGAACCCCAGATGCGCCGCCGTCACCGCCCCGTCCGGGGCCGAACCGTCGCTGCGCTTGATCCGGGCGGTGGCGTTCAGGTTCATGGCCACGCTGGCGGCGATCACCGCCAGACAGGCCCACAGCGGCAGCCTGAAATGGAACCAGGCCGTTGCCACGGCGACCGTGGCGCTCTGGCCCGCGATGGCCATCCAGCGCAGGATGACCAGCGTCCGCAGCGACAGGCCCCGGCTGCGGCGCGGCAGGTTGCGCCAGCCAGCGAAGCGGCCGCCCCCCTCAGGGGCGGCCGAGTGCGACGACAGGGGGTCTTGGGCCGGGCTCACGGCTCTTCTATAGACCAGCCGCGCCCGCATGGCGCGTCTTGCCCGGGGTCGTGATGCCGCGCCGTTCCATCCTGCTGTTCGCCGGCGCCTGCGCCGCCATCGCCGCCGCCCTGATCGTGGTGACCATGGTGATCGTCAACCGGCCGCCGGGCGGGCTTCAGCCCGGCGAGGTGATCTCGACGGGGCAGGCCGACGTCGGGGGCCCCTTCCAGCTGGTCGACCACGAGGGCCGTCCGGTCGACGAGACGATGCTGCAGGGCCAATGGTCCCTCGTCTTCTTCGGCTTCACCTACTGCCCCGACTTCTGCCCGACCACGCTGCAGGCGCTCGACGCGACCAAACAGCGGCTGGGCGACAAGGGGAAGGACCTGCAGATCGTCTTCATCAGCGTCGATCCGCAGCGCGACACCCCCCAGGCGCTGAAGGACTACCTGTCCTCCGACGGCTTCCCCGAAGGCGTCATCGGCCTGACCGGCACGCCGGAACAGATCAAGGCGGCCGCCGACGCCTATCGCGCCTATTACGAGAAGGTCGGGGAGGGCGAGGACTACACCATGAACCACTCGCTCGCCGTCTATCTGATCGGCCCCGACGGCCGGTTCCGCACCACTGTGGCCGGGGAACTGGGCCCCGAGAACTCGGCGCGGGTGATCGAACAGGCGATGGCGCGAGGCTAGGCCGGCCCGCCCGTCGGGACGGAACCTGGGCCGTTCACGACAAACTGATCGCCGATAATCTTTTTGCAGTGCGGCGCGTTCTATGCTGCCCTGCCATATACCGGCGGGGGCCGTCTCAGGACACGCATGCTGTATTCGCTTCACGAGCTCGCCTACGCCTCGGCGACGCCGTTCCGGTTCGGGGCCCAGATGGCCCGCCAGTTCTGGAGTTCTCCGCTCAATCCCGCCGCCGACACCGCCCTTGGGCGCACCGCCTACGCCTCGGCCGAACTGTTCGAGAGCGTCACCCGCCGCTACGGCAAGCCCGACTGGGGCCTCGAAGTCGTCACCGTCGATGACAGGCCCGTCCGCACCGCCGAACAGGTGGTCTGGTCCTCGCCGTGGTGCCGGCTGGTGCGGTTCGCGCGGAACGTCGGCGACCTGAAGCGGGCCGGCAAGCCCGTCGCGGCCCCGGCGGTGCTGATCGTGGCCCCGCTGTCGGGCCACTACGCCACCCTGCTGCGCGGCACGGTCGAGGCCTTCCTGCAGGACCACGACGTCTATGTCACCGACTGGACCAACGCCCGGCAGGTGCCGATGCTGGAGGGGCGGTTCGACTTCTTCGACTAC
>DASRXE010000105.1:0-5433 GCA_035654315.1 Brevundimonas sp. | reverse complement strand
AGCAGGCGGTCGAGGCCGGTCTTCATGGCAGGTCCAGAACGAAGGAGTCGGGATGATGAAAATCCGGCTTAGCCGAGGGGTGGGCCAGCGCCCAGTAGGAGATGCCGCCGTCCACATCTTCAATGACGGCAGACAGTCCGGCCCGCCATGCGGGCGCGGGCAGGTCGGGTCGCGCGAACCGGCCCGGCTCGATCTCTATTGAAAGCGAGCCCTCGTGAGCCGACGCTTCGATGAGGTGCGGCTCGACCGCAGCCTCCGTCATGCCCTCCCGATAGCCCGTGAAGCGGTAGGTGGCCCACTGAAGCCCGGCGAAATTGCACTCTAGATAACCGTCGCCGCCCTCCGGCTTCACGAAGGCCTCGAAACAGGTACTTCGCCACAGGCCCTCCGTTCGACCCGTGCGCTCGAAATCCGGCGACCGCACACGAGCCAGGTCCCCGAACATCTGGTAGCGCAACTTCAAGCCGACCTCGCCGATCCGTTCGACCTGGACCTCGATTCTGTCCAGCGGGGTCGATCGCGTCGTCGGATGAGGCTTGAGTGCCACCGGCCTCATCACAGATACGCCCAGATAAACAGGACACAGAGCCCGACCAGGGCCGCAAGCGCCAATCCCGGCAGGAGCAGGAGCCCCCACGCCCAGCCATACCGTCTGGCCCGCCAGAGCGCCCATGTTCCAACGCCGATCACTCCCAGGATCGCTACGCCGCCGACAAGCGCGACCCACGACGCCCCGAACAGCTTCGCCGCCAAGCCGACCAGCATGACGTCGATCGCCATTTGCACGATCAGCAGGCTCCAGCCTTGTCGGTCGTGGCGGCGATGGTTCATGAAGTGCGCTCCGCTTCCCTGTCGTGCTACACGCCCCTTCCCTCCCAAGCCAAGCCTGATCCCCGCCCATGACCGCCGAGCCCGCCTTCAAGTCCGACTTCCTGCGCACGCTCCGGGACCGCGGCTACATCCATCAGATCACCCACCCGGTCGAGCTCGACGAAGCGGCAGCCTCCGGCGTGGTCACTGGCTACATCGGCTTCGACGCCACCGCCCCGTCGCTGCACGTCGGCAGCCTGATCCAGATCATGATGCTGCGCCGCCTGCAGCAGGCCGGGCACAAGCCGGTCGTCCTGATGGGCGGCGGCACCACGAAGGTCGGCGATCCGACCGGCAAGGACGCCTCGCGGCCCCAGCTGACCGACGAGACCATCCAGGCGAACATCGCCTCGATCCGCACCGTCTTCGAGCGCTTCCTGACCTTCGGCGACGGCCCGACCGACGCGATCATGGTCGACAACGACGAATGGCTGTCGACCTACGGCTACGTCGAATTCCTCCGCGATTACGGCGTGCATTTCACCGTCAACCGGATGCTGGCCTTCGACTCCGTCAAGCTGCGGCTGGAACGCGAGCAGCCGATGACCTTCCTCGAGTTCAACTACATGCTGATGCAGTCGGTGGACTTCCTCGAGCTGAACCGGGCCCGCAACGTCACCCTGCAGATGGGCGGCTCGGATCAATGGGGCAACATCGTCTCGGGCGTCGACCTGGTGCGCCGCGTCGACCACAAGGCCGCCTTCGGCCTGACCACGCCGCTGCTTACCACGGCCTCGGGCGGCAAGATGGGCAAAACGGCCCAAGGCGCCATCTGGCTCAACGCCGAACAGCTCAGCCCGTATGACTACTGGCAGTTCTGGCGCAACGTCGACGACGGCGACGTCGGCAAATTCCTGCGCCTGTTCACCGACCTGCCGCTGGACGAGATCGCCCGGCTCGAGGCTCTCGAGGGCGCCGGCATCAACGACGCCAAGAAGGCGCTGGCCGACGCCGCCACCACCATGCTGCACGGGGCCGACGCCGCCGCCCACGCCCGCGGCGCCGCCGAGGCCGCCTTCGAACAGGGCAAGCTCTCCGCCGACCTGCCGACCGTGGAAATCCCGAGCGATGAGGTCCTCGGCGCCATGATCGCCGCCGTCACCGCCCGCGCCGGCCTGACCGCCTCCAATGGCGAAGCCCGCCGACTTGCCCAGGGTGGCGGCCTGCGCCTCAACGACGAAGCCATTGCCGACGGCGCCCGCCTGATCGAAGCGTCAGACGTCAACCCCGACGGCGTGTTCAAGCTGGCCGCCGGCAAGAAGAAGATCGTCCTCGTCCGTCCCGTCTGAGAGTTCGCATGACCGACATCACCGAAGGCCTTGAGGCCCCCGCCTTCGACATGGCGACCGACGGCGGCGGCCGCGCCTCCTCCGCCGCCCTGACGGGCAAGCCCTACGTCCTCTATTTCTATCCCAAGGCGGACACTCCCGGCTGCACCACGGAAGGCCAGGACTTCTCCAGCTTCGCTGGTGAGTTCGCCGCCGCCGGCGTTCCGGTGATCGGCGCCTCGCGTGACCCGGTGAAGAAGCTCGACCGCTTCAAGGCCAAATACGATCTCAAGATCGTCCTCGCCTCCGACGAACCCGGCGAGGTCACCGAAGCCTTCGGCGTCTGGATCGAGAAATCGATGTACGGCCGCACCTATATGGGCGTCGAACGCGCCACCTTCCTGATCGACGGCGCCGGCGTCGTCCGGCGCGTCTGGCGCAAGGTCAGGGTCAAGGGTCATGCCGCCGAAGTCTTGGAGGCCGCGCGCACGCTCTGAACGCAGACGAATCTATCGCGTTACAGTTGCAGCAGCCGCTTCAAAGATTCGCGTCAACACGTGACAGGCGAAGATTGAGCCCGAATACCATCCGGATTCACGAGAAACCGCTCGAGGATGGTTAACAGGTTGTAAACAGACTTGTCCCGGCCGGCAAAGGTGGCGCATAACGCCTGCCGTGCGTGGGGGCGTTGCGTAATGACCGAACAGACGACTGGCAAAAGGTCTCTGATGGGTCGGTGGTTTCCGACCCGGTATCTGTATCTGCGGGACGGCGAAGAGGTTCGGGCCTGGGCCCTGACGCCCGGTCGTCAGGCGATCGGCGCCGCAGCCGCCGCCCTGCTCGGCGGATGGTTCCTGATCGCCTCGGGCGGCTTCACCTGGGACCTGATCATGCAGAGCCAGGCGGACCGCACGGTGGCCCGCGCCCGCGCCGCCTCGGAACGGCTCAACGCCGACCTTCAGGCCCGTCTGGACAGCGCCGTGGTGCGCATGACCGCCACCACCGGCTCGCTCGACGAAATGGCCCAGATGGTCGAGCGCCGCCACGCCGCCCTGACCCAGGTGATGGGCATGTTCCACGGCGTCGACGGGGCCCAGGCCGCGCTCACGCCCGCCCCGTCGCTCGATCCTTCCGAGCACACCCCGGTCCAGCGCATGCTCGCCGTGCGGATGGATCAGGAGCGGTTGATCGCCCGCGCCGAGAGCGTGGCCCAGACCCGGGCCGAGCGCCTGCGCCTGGCCTTCCGCCTGGCCGGCCTGAACCCCTCGGCCTACGCCCCGCGCGGCGGAGCCGGGCTGGGCGGGCCGCTGGTCGAGGCGCGCGATCCTCGCGCCCTCGCCGCCGTGCTGGACGTGGACGAGGCCTTCGCCGTGCGTATCCGCAAGGCCGCGGACAATCTGTCGGACATGCGCGGCCTGGCCGACGCGGCCGAGGGCATGCCCTTCCACCGCCCGACGTCGGCGCGGACCACCTCCGGCTTCGGCGTGCGGTTCGACCCCTTCAACAGCCGCCCGGCCCTGCATCAGGGGCAGGATTTCGCCGCGCCGCTCAACACGCCGATCCTCGCCCCGGCCCCCGGGATCGTGTCTTTCGTCGGGGTTCGTTCAGGGTATGGCAACACCGTCGAGATAGATCATGGACGCGGTTTCAAGACGCGCTACGCCCATCTGAACTCCATGGCCGTGCGGCCCGGCCAGCGCATCTCGCTGGGCCAGCGCATCGGCGCCATGGGCACGACCGGACGCTCCACCGGCGTTCACCTGCACTATGAGGTGTGGATGAACGGCCGCCCGCAAAACCCCGCCCGCTTTATGAGAGCCGGAGACCAACTTGTTCAACAAGACTAAATCCCCCGCCCCGCAGTCCCGAGCCGACACCGGCTCGGCCATCCCGCCCCTGCCCGACCTGCCCTCGCCGGGCAACCCCGCGCAGGCGACCACGGCCGCCGTCCGCAACGGCGCGGCGCCCGTCTCCCCGCGCGGCCTGTCGACCCTGTCCTCGGAACTGCATTTCGAGGGCGCCATCTCCGGCGGCGGCGACCTGCAGATCGACGGCGCGATCAAGGGCGACGTCCGCGTCGGCCGGCTGATCGTCGGCGAGACCGGCGCCGTCGAGGGCGCCGTCTCGGCCGACTACGTCGAGGTCCGCGGCCGCATCGTCGGCAACGTCTCGGGCAAGCAGGTCAAGCTGATCGCCACCGCCTACGTCGATGGCGACATCACCGCCGAACAGCTGTCGATCGACATCGGCGCCTATTTCCAGGGCCGCGTCCTGCAGGGCCGCCGCGAGGCCCCGGCCGCCGCGCCCAAGCCCTCGAGCCCGGCCGCCAGCGCCACCCCGCCGCACGGCGACGACCGCCCGCAGATCATCGACATGAAGCCGGCCTAGACCATTTTTGCTTCAGGTCGAATCGACCTGAATCCAAAAAATGGTCCAGTTTCAATGCGGAGCGAAATCTGAGCCGGGTTCGACTGCGTCCAACTCAACCGATTTCGCTCTAGAGATCGTCTCCTCCCCGTTCGCCTCTTGCGAATGGGGAGGGGGACCGGGAAGCGGTGGAGGGGCTCTGTCCGCACCCCGGTCCGCCAGCCCCTCCGTCTCGCCGGCTATCGCTGGCGATCCACCTCCCCATTGCTACGCGACAGGGAGGAGACGACGCGGACGCTACTCCACCGTGCTCCCGCGCGTCTCCCCGACCCGCGCCGCCAGCGCCGCGCCCATGAACAGGTCCAGGTCCCCGTCCAGCACGCCCTGCGTATCGGACGTCTCCACATTGGTCCGCAGGTCCTTGACCATCTGGTACGGCTGCAGGACGTAGCTGCGGATCTGGTGGCCCCAGCCGATGTCGGTCTTCGAAGCCGCCTCGGCGTTAGCCTTCTCCTCGCGCTTTTTCAGCTCCAATTCGTAGAGGCGGGCGCGCAGCATGTTCCACGCGGTGGCGCGATTCTTATGCTGCGAGCGCTCCTGCTGGCAGGCGACGGCGATGCCGGTCGGGATGTGCGTGAGGCGGACCGCCGAATCGGTCTTGTTGATGTGCTGGCCGCCCGCCCCCGAAGCGCGGTAGGTGTCGGTGCGCACGTCCGACGGGTTGATCTCGATCTCGATGGCGTCGTCCACGACCGGATAGACCCACACCGAGGCGAAGCTGGTGTGCCGCTTGGCCGCCGCGTCGAAGGGCGAGATGCGGACCAGGCGGTGCACCCCCGCCTCGGTCTTGAGCCAGCCGTAGGCGTTGGGGCCCTTGATCTGCAGGGTCGCGGACTTGATGCCCGCCTGCTCGCCGCTGGTTTCCTCG
>DASRXE010000104.1:0-2037 GCA_035654315.1 Brevundimonas sp. | reverse complement strand
AGCTCGTCGGTGACGGCGCGGGTGGCGGACAGCTGCTCGGTCAGCTGGGCGCGCTGGCTCTCGACCTGGGCAGAGAAATCCTCCTGGTCCGTGCGCAGGGCGTAGGCGGCGGTGACCAGCGCGGCGCGCTGCTGGCCGAGGCCTTCCTCGACCGACTGGATCTGCTCGGCGACGCCGGAGCCGGCGTTCTCCAGCCGCAGGGTCTGACGGGCCAGATCGTCGGCGGCGATGCGGGCGGCGTCCTGGGCCTCGCCGGCGGCGGCGGCGAGGTCAGCGGCGCGGGCGGCTAGGGCGGCCTCGGCCTCGCGAAGTTGCGTCTGGGCCAGGTCGGAGGCGTCGACCACCATGCGTGACTGACGCTCGACCGCGTCGAGCACCCCGGTGGCCTGGCTGTCGAGCTGGACGCCGAGGGTCTGCATCTGGTCGCGCTCCTGACCGAGCTGTTCGGCCAGCCGGCGGGCGGTCCGCCCGGCGGTCTCGGCGGCCTCGTTGAGGCGGATCGTCTCCTGCGCCAGGGCCTCGCGCAGCAGGGTCATGTCGCTGCGCGCCCGTTCGGCGGCCAGTGACGCCTGGTCGATGTCGTTGCGCAGCGAGTTCAGGACCTCACCGGTCTGCTGGGCCGCCAGCGCCGTCGGAGCGACCAGCGCCTCCGCCAGGCTTCGCGCCCGGCGGGTCTCGGCCGCCAGACCGGCGCCCTGCCGCACGGCGTGGGCCAGCATGATGGCGAGCCCGGCCGGGGCGAGGGCGATCAGCGCGTAGACGGCCAGCCGCAGCGGTTCCAGCTCCGCCGCGCCGGATCCGATCTCATAGGCCAGCCACGCCGCGACGCCGCCGATCCACAGGGCCGCCGAGATTCCGGCGAGCAGATACGCATGTCGGCCGGATGGCGCCGGCTCGCTCTGCCGTCGCAGGGGCGCAGGCGCGGGGGGCGGCTCATAGGCGACCGGGGGCGCGTCGGCGGACTGGCTCAGTTCGGCGGCGGGGGCTTGCGGCTCGTCCGCACGCCTCGCGGCCTCGGCCGACCTTCGCTCCGCCTGTCGCTGCTCCTCGGCCAGTCGACGCCGACGGCGTTCGGACATCGGGCGTTCGGCCGCCGGTTCGGGAGCTGGCGTCGGCTCGTCGGGCGCCTCCAGCGCGGCCTTGATCTCGGCCATGGCGTCGACCTCCGGCTCAGGGTCGGTCAGGTTCAGCGGCGGCCGTTGGCGGGACTTCATGAGGCGGCGATCTCGTCAGGATGCGACGTCGCGCAGCCGGGGCGCGCGACCCGGCGGAACCCTAGCGGCTCATTCGCGGCGCGCAAAGGCGACCGCCGAAAAACCGGCGGTCGGGATCAGCAGTTCTGCTGGCGGTCAGCGGCGAGGACGGTCGTCACCGGCTTGTCCCCGCATTCGCGGACGCGGTGAATTTCGCGCTGGGGCTTTTCGGGGCTGTCCAGCTGCAAGCCGAACTGCGACAGAGCCGCTGCGGCGAGCAGGGCGATGAAGCCGATGATCATTTGGATCAGCCTCTGCATCGCCGACCTCCCTGTCCCGAATAGACAGCGCCTTATGCCTTCAAAACGGCGTTCCGGCAATCCGGAGCGCTTGAACAATGGAACGGAACCGGGCCGCATGCGTCCTGTAGAGCTTGGGCGCATGCCGCCGTCACGCGAATCGGTCAGGCTGCATCCATGAGCCCCTCGGCGGACGAACCAAACGAGCCCTGGCTGATGCCGGGGCGGAACTGCTGGCGGGTCGAAACCGCCGGCCGGTTCGCCGTGCTGATGGAGAACGCCGCCTATTTCGAGGCGCTCCGGTCGGCCCTCGACAAGGCCCGGCGTTCCGTCGTGATGTTGGGCTGGCAGTTCGATCCGCGGACCCGGCTGGATCCCGAAACCCAACCCGACGATCATCAGGCGCAGATCGGCCATCAGCTGCGCATGCTGGTCAAGGCCCGGCCCGATGTCGACGTGCGGCTGCTGATCTGGAAGTCGCCTCTGGTCATCGCCGCCTCGCAAGGTTTCTTCCCCCACCGGGCCCAGAGCTGGTTCCGCAAGCG
>DASRXE010000103.1:0-11962 GCA_035654315.1 Brevundimonas sp. | reverse complement strand
GCTCGGGCTGGAGATGAAATACCTGCGCGAACTCACCGACCGCACCGCCGAGGCCGTCTTCGCCGAGGTCGGCGATCGCGTGGACTATCTGGTCGGCACCATGATCGAACTGCCCCGCGCCGCCCTGCGCGCCGGCGATCTGGCGCAGCACGCGGAATTCTTCTCCTTCGGCACCAACGACCTGACCCAGACCACTTTCGGCATCAGTCGCGACGACTCCGGCCGCTTCCTGCAGGCCTATATGGACAAGGGCATCTTCGAGGCCGACCCGTTCGTGCGCCTCGACCGCGACGGCGTCGGCGACCTGATCCGCATCGCCGCCGAACGGGGCGGCGCGGCCCGCCCAGATATCAAGATGGGCATCTGCGGCGAACACGGCGGCGACCCGTCGTCGATCGCCTTCTGCGAGGAGGTCGGCCTGGCCTATGTCAGCTGCTCGCCCTACCGCGTGCCCATCGCCCGCCTCGCCGCCGCCCAGGCGGCGCTGCACGCCAAGGCTGGCACAGAAGGCGAAAAGGACCGCTAGAAACCGGAACGCCGAAATAAGGTCACGAGAAGGTCACGATTGGCGTATCGGCGTCTGTGCCAAGGCGCGCACAGTTGGCTTCAAGTTGTTTCCAGTCTCTGGAACGCCTCGAACGCCCGCCCATTTGTGTCCCGCTGGATGGGGCTGGTCACCGCAGAAGTGACCACATCTAGAGGATACAGAAACAATGCGTAACGTTCTTCTCGCGACCGCTGCTCTTACTTTGATCGCCGCGCCTGCCATGGCCCAGGATCCGGCCTCCCCGGTGACTGGCTCGATCGGCTACACCCACCTGGATGGCGACGACGGCAGCCTCGGCGCGGTCACCGGCCGCCTCGGCTACCGCTTCACCCCCTACATCGGCATCGAGGGCGAAGCCTCGGTCGGCGTCAAGGATGAGGACATCACCGTCGGTGGCGTCGATGGCACGCTCGAGCACGAGTACGACGCCGCCGCCTACCTGGTCGGGACCGTGCCCGTCAGCCCGAACGTCGAACTGTTCGGCCGCGTCGGCTATGGCACTACCTCCCTTAAAGGCGAGGTCGCCGGTGTCGACGTCACCGAGGACGGCGAGAGCATCAACTACGGCGCCGGGGCCAACTGGTTCTTCGATGGTCGCAACGGCCTTCGCGCCGACTGGACCCGCCGCGACTTCCGCGAGGACGACGGCGGCGAGGTCGACACCTACGGCCTCAGCTATGTCCGCCGTTTCTAGGCTGGACCTCAGACGCAACGAAGGCGCGCACCCTCGCAGGTGCGCGCCTTTTCGTAAGTCGACGAAGCGTCGGGGTTCAGGCCACGCCCGGCTGCAGCGCCCAACGCATCGAGCCTTCGCCGAACGGTCTGAAGAACAGGTCGCGATATCGCTCGAACACCTCGACAATCCGGTTGGCGAGGTCCTGGGCGACGGTTTCGCCGCGCTGTCGCTTTATCGCCGCGACGCACTGGACCACGTCCTTCTGGTGCGCGGACCCGCCCATGCGCTTGAGCACCGCGGCGATGTCCTGCGCCAGCGGATCGATCTGCGATGCCCACGGATTGGTGTTCTGAGTCATTCGGGACGCCCCCTTGTTCTCGACACAGGTGAACCGGTCGCAAATACTGGCGAGGGATGCAAGCGTGACCGCGAATTCGTGATCGGCGCGAAAAGAGCGGAGCCGACCGCTTTCCCCCGCGTTCATGCCGCATGACCCGGACACGCCTGAGCTTGCTCGCCGCCCTCGCCGTCGCCGCCTGCGGCCCCGGCGAGACCAACCCGCCGACCGAACCGGCCGAGCCGATCGACACGCCCGCAGCGGCCGCGCCGCCGCCGGCGGCGCCCCCGGCGGGCGCTGGAAGCAGCCTGCCCGGCACTGGCCCGCGCAGCTTCGTCGGCCGCTGGGCCGCCGACGTGTCGTGGTGTCCGAACACCACCGGTCCGCAACAGCCGATCGAGATCACCACCACCCGCTTCGAGGGCTACGAGAACAGCTGCGCCATCGGCGTGGTCGACCAGGTCGTCGACGGCTACGAGGCCGCGCTGACCTGCACCGCGGAAGGCACGACCTCCCGCGAGCGGGTGCGGATGGCCGTCTCCGGTCAGACCATGCGGCTGACCTGGCTGAACCGTGACAACGCCGTGGTCACGCTCACCAAATGCACGACGCTCAAGGATACGCCGGCCGACTAGACCTCAACCGTTGAAGAGGAAATGCATCACGTCGCCGTCCTTGACGACGTAGCTTTTGCCTTCGGCCCGCATCTTCCCGGCCTCCTTCGCACCCTGCTCGCCCCTGAGCGCCACGAAGTCGGGGTAGGCGATGGTCTCGGCGCGGATAAAGCCCTTCTCGAAATCGGTGTGGATCACCCCCGCCGCCTGCGGCGCCGTCGCCGCGATCGGGATCGTCCATGCCCGCGCCTCCTTGGGGCCGACGGTGAAATACGTCTGCAGGCCCAGCAGCGCGTAGGCCTCGCGGATCAGACGGTTCAGGCCCGGCTCCTCAAGGCCCATGCTCTCCAGGAACTCGGCCTGTTCCTCGGGATCCAGCACGGCCAGCTCGGAGTCGATCTTGGCCGAGATCACCACCGCCTTGGCGTTGTCGGCGGCGGCGCGCTTCGCCACCAGGTCCGACAGCTCGTTGCCCTTGTCGGCCGAGGCCTCGTCGACGTTGGCGACGTAGAGGGCGGGCAAAGAGGTCAGCAGCTGCAGCATGTGCCAGGCCTTTTGATCCTCCTTGTCGACCTGCACGACGCGGGCGGGCTTGCCGGCGCGCAGCGGGGTCAGCGCCATGTTGATCAGGCGCAGCGTCTGCTGGGATTCCTTGTCGCCTGTCTTGGCCCGCTTCTCGACGTTGACGACCCGCTTCTCGAGACTCTCGAGGTCGGCCAGCATCAGTTCGGTCTCGATGATCTCAAGATCGGAGATCGGGTCGATGCGGTTCTCGACGTGGGTGATGTCGTCGTCGACGAAGCAGCGGGCCACAAAGGCCACGGCGTCGCAGTCGCGGATGTTGGCCAGAAACTGGTTGCCCAGGCCCTCGCCCTTGGACGCGCCGCGCACGAGGCCGGCGATGTCGACGAAGGTGATGCGCGAGGGGATGATCTCTTTCGAGCCCGCGATCTGCGCGAGCACGTCCAGCCGCGGCTCGGGCACGGCCACGTCGCCGGTGTTCGGTTCGATGGTGCAGAACGGATAGTTGGCCGCCTGGGCCGCCGCCGTCTTGGTGAGGGCGTTGAACAGGGTGGACTTGCCGACGTTGGGCAGGCCGACGATCGCGACTTTCAGAGCCATGGGGGCTGGGTTTTCCTTGGTGAGCGCGAGCCTTTAGCGGGTCGCGGCCGGTTTGTCAGGCTCGCGCGGTCAGTGCGCCGTGTGGCCGGAGTCGGTGAGGGCCGGCTGGTCGACCGCCGCTGTGAGATCGACCGGCGGCGCCTCGGCGAAAGTCAGGGTCAGCGGGACGGTGTCGCCCACCTTCAGCGGCTCGGCGACAGCCAGAAGCATGATGTGGTTCCCGCCCGGTTTCAGTTCGACCGCCTGACCGGCGGGAAGGGGCAGGCCGTCCTCGAGCTGGTGCATCATCATCATGTTGCTTTCCATCCGGCTCTCATGGACCTGCGCCCGGCCCGCGAGGGGGCTGGAAACGCTCATGAGCCGGTCGTCGGCGGCGGCGGTCAGCGTCAGGTAGCAGCCGGTGGTCTGGCGGCCGACCGGGGTCGGGCGGCAAAGGGCGCCCGCCACCTGCACGGCGTCGGTTGTGCGGGACGTCGCCTTCTCACCGGGCGTGCAGGCGGCGAGGCCGCCGGCGAAAGCGATCAGGACGACAGGAAACAGGGCGCGGGCCATCGGGAATGCCTTTTTGTGGGTTCGCGGGGTCTATCGCCGGCACGATGAACCGGCAAGGCGGCGGCCTGTCGCGTGTTCAGCCTTCGTCCCGGGCGGCCTGGCGAGGACTGAATTTGGGGGCAGGAGCGAGGCGCATCACCTCGGCCTGATAGCGGTCGTCATCGCCCGCCACGGCGAAGGGCAGGGCGTCCGCGACGGCGGTCAGCATGGGGTCGAGCCACGGCTGGTCGGCCTTGTGGAAGTCGCTGAGGACATAGCCGTGCACCAGCCGGGGTTCGCCCGGGTGGCCGATGCCCATGCGACCGCGGCGGAAGTCGGGGCCCAACTGACTGATAAGGGAGCGCACGCCGTTCTGGCCGGCCGCGCCGCCGCCCTTCTTCATACGGAAACGGCCGGGGGCCAGGTCGATCTCGTCGTGGAAGACGATCACCTCCGACGGCTGGACCTTGTAGAAGCGCGCCGCCTCGGCCACGGCCCGGCCGCTCTCGTTCATATAGGTCTGGGGCTTCATCAGCAGGACGCGTTCGCCGCCGGAGGCGGTCTCGACCTCGCCCTCGCGGATGACCGACTGGAACTTGGCGCGCTCGGGGCCAAACGACCAGCGCCGCGCGATCTCGTCGGCCGCCATGAAGCCTATATTGTGGCGATTGCCCTGGTATTTCGGCCCCGGGTTGCCGAGGCCGGCGATGATGATCATGGCGGGTTCCAGAAAAGGAAACGGCCCCGTCCGTCGCCGGATGGGGCCGTTCCAGTAGCAGCTTGTCGCGAGGGGATCAGCCCTCGGCGGTGTCTTCCGTGGTTTCGGCCTCGTCGGTCGCGGCCTGTTCGGTCGCTTCGACCTCGGCGGCTTCCGCGGCGACCTCGGCGTCGTGGGCCTCATCGGCGGCGGCCGAGATGGCGGCCGAGGACGTCTTGATCGAGGCGATCACGAAGTCACGGTCGGTGATGGTCGGCTCGACGTCCTTGGTACCCTTCAGATCGGTCCAGCGGATGGTGTCGCCCAGCTTGTGGCCGGCCAGATCGACGATCAGGTCTTCGGGGATATGGTCGGCGCGGACCTTCACCTCGACCGAGTGACGGACGACTTCCAGCGAACCGCCCTGACGGAAGGCTTCGCACTGATCCTGGTTGATGAAGTGCACCGGGATGTCGATCTTGATGGTTTGCTTCTCGTCGACGCGCATCAGGTCGAAGTGCAGCGGACGGTCCGACACCGGGTCGAACTGGACGTCGCGCGCGATGACCGGCTGGGTTTCCTTGCCGTACTTCAGGGTCACCAGGTGGCCCAGCAGCTTGCCGGTGTAGAGCGACTTGCGGAAGTCACGCTCGTTCACCGAGATCGCCACGGGGGCCTTGTCGCCGCCGTACAGCACGCCGGGGACCATCCCCGCACGACGCGCGGCGCGCGCGCCGCCGGTGCCGACGCCTTCACGGACGTCCACGTTCAGAATGATCTCGGCCATCTGGCTCGCCTCAACAAACAGAAACGCCGCGCTGACGTAATCGCCCGCGCGACGGGGTCCTCGAACCCTCGAATTCAAGAGCGCGGGCTATTACACGGAGACGCCGGGGGACGCAACCGTCTGGGCGCGGTGATCGCGACCGCGGCTCAGCCGTCGCCGTTCAGCGCCGCGGTCGCCGCTGTCGAAGCCGCCGCCGCCCCGGCCGCCACCGGCGTCTGCACGGGCGCGGACCCGGCCACTTCGGTCGGGGGGACGGCGAGGGACGTGGGCGTAATATTCTGGGCGGTGCAGGTCGCCAGGTCACGGGCGATGTGACGGCCGATGCAGAAAATGTCCTCGTAACTGGGGCGCGAAGCGGCCAGGCACTGGAACAGCATCAGCTTGGACATATTGAAGCAGAATTCGCTGTTCTGATCGACCGTCAGGGCCTCGGTGTTGGCCCGGGCGTCCTCCCCGCCAGCCCCGAGAGCCGCGATTGCAGCGAGGGCCAGCGACCGGACGACGGCCGGCGTATACGGCGGACCTGAGCGCGCCGGCGTCACAGAGAGCCCGGATCCGCTGTTGGCCGCTGTGAACAGCCGGGTGGATTCCTCGGCCGATGGCAACATCTCGACGGCCGAGAGCGCCTTGGCTCCCTGCAGCCGGGCGTCGCGATCGGCGATGTGGACGGTGGCCCAGCGCCGACGCGGGTCGGACCGGCCCTGTATGGTGTAGGCGTCCTCCTCCACGGCGTTCGCGATCGACAGCATGGCGGCGGAATCGCGACCGATGGCGTCGATGATCAGACCCGCCGCAGCGTCGGCGCCCGGAAGGGTGGCCGCGTAGGCGGGGTCTGCGATGATGCGACCGACCATTTCCTGCCGAATGGTCGGATCGACGGCGTAGGTCCGGACTCCCTCGACGAATTCCGGCGACTGCAGCGCCAGGATCGAACCGTAGGCGATCAGACCACGCGACAGCTGGGCTGGTTCATAGGAGGCGCCCTTGCGGATCGCGGCCTGGATAGATTCGGCGGTCGGGAAGCCGGCCTCGATCGAGGCCGCCTCGCGCATGAAGGCCACATAGATGGAGGCGGCCTGGGCCACGCCCTCGTTCAGGGTGACCGGCGGCGGCGGCGGCGGCGGCGCGGGCTCGGGCTCGGGTTCGGGCGTAGCGCAGGCGGCGAGCACCGCCATAGCGGCGATTGCGGCCAGCGACAGGCCGCGGCGAAAACGAGCCTCAAGCATACTAAAACCCCCAACCTTGGACGCGCGGGCGCCGTCGACGACGCCGGAGAACATCGAAGGCCCTTATAACGCGGCCAAATCGGTTCTCCGAGCGTTAATGCCGGCCTTGATCTGGCGATGAGGATTCGACGCCTATTCCTCGGGCGGCCGGGCGGGCTGGGTATTCAGCCTCTCTGTCAACGACGGGCCGGGTTCCGGAGGTGTCGCGGGCGCGGTGGGCGCTGGCGCAATTGTGATCGACGTCGGGGCGGCTGGCGGAGGAACCGGCGAGATGATGATCGGCTCCGCCGGAGGGGGCGTCTCTACCGGCGTGACGTTCGATACGGTGACGATGGGCGCGGGCATGGCTGCGCCGCGTGAACAGGTCGCCAGGTCGCGGACGATGTGGCGTCCGAGGCAGAACATGTCCTCATAGTTGGGCCGCGAGGCCGCAAGGCACTGGAAGAGGTTCAGTTTCGACATGGTGAGGCAGCCGAGACTGACCCGGTCGAACTGCAGGGCGTCCGTGTTGGCGCGGGCGTTCTCTCCCGCATAGCCAAGGGCCGCGAGCGCCGCGAGGGCCAGGGCGTTCACCACCGCGGGAGGATAGGGCGGCTTGCGCGGGTCGCCGCTGACCGGCAGGGCCCCGCCTCCGCTGTGGGCCGCCGCGAACAGCCTCGCCGTCTCCTCGGCCGATGGCAGCATGGTCTGGGCCGAGCGAACCTTGGCGGTTTCGAGCCGGCCTTCACGGTCGAGGACCTCGGCGACGCCCCACGCCCGGCGAGGGTCGTGAAGCGCCTGGATGGCGTAGGCGTCGTTCTCGATCGAGTTCGCAGCCCGACCAAGCGCATTGATGTCGGCCGACAGCGTCGCCATGACCAGACCCGCGGCCTCCTGCGCGCCGGGCAAGGTCGAGGCGTAACTTGGATCGGCCACGATATCCGCGACGAGCTTCTCGCGACTGGCCGTGTCGTGGGGAAGGGATCGGACTCCCGAGACGAACTCGGGAGACTGCAGGGCGAGGATTGACGCGTAGGCCACCAGTCCCCGCGAGACCTGGCCGGGATCATAGGCGGCACCACGGCGCAGCGCCGCCTGAATCTGAGCCGGGTCGGTAAAGCCGCCCTCGAGGCTGGCCATGTCGCGGCTGAAGGCCATGTAGGCCGCCGCCGCCTGGGCGACGCTTTCATTGAGCCGGATGCGTGGCGGCGTTCGGGCGGCGATTTCGGCGGCCACACGAGCGGCCTCCGTCTCGGCTTCAATCGCAGCGTTGTCGGATGCGCAGCCCGCCAGCAGGGCGGCGGCCGCCAGGGCGACTACGGATAGACCACGGTTCGGAAAGGCCGGACGCATCAGGACTCCTCGGATGACCGGCGCCCAGCAACGCCTAACCTGAGGGCGCAAATGGGGCGAGCGGCGATACGGTTCCGGAGTTTAGTCGAACAGTTTGGAAACAGATTCCTCGTTGGCGATGCGCCGGATGGCTTCTCCGATCAGTGGAGCGACCGAAACCCGGCGGATTTTCTTGCAGGTCAAAACTTCGTGGGGCGCTTCGATGGAGTCGGTGATGACCAGTTCCTTCAGCGGCCCCTCGCTCACGCGCTGCACGGCGGGCCCCGAGAGGACGCCATGGCTGATATAGGCCGAAACCTCGGTCGCGCCCTTGTCCATCAAGGCCTGGGCCGCGTTCACCAGCGTCCCTCCGGAATCGACAATGTCGTCGAACAGAATGCAGCGACGGCCCTCGACGTCACCGATGATGTTCATGACCTCGCTCTCGCCGGCCTTTGGGCGGCGCTTGTCGACGATGGCCAGATCGGCATCGAGCCGTTTGGCCAGCGAGCGGGCCCGCACCACGCCGCCGACATCGGGCGAGACGATCATCAGGTCGTCGCCGCGCGGATAATTTTCTTTGATGTCCTGCGCCAGCACAGGGGTGGCGAGCAGATTGTCGGTCGGGATGTCGAAGAACCCCTGGATCTGCCCGGCATGCAGATCCATCGTCAGAACCCGGTCGGCCCCCGCGCGGGTGATCAGATTGGCGACAAGCTTGGCTGAGATGGGGGTGCGGCCGCCGGTCTTCCGGTCCTGCCTTGCATACCCGAAATAGGGCATCACCGCCGTGATCCGCTTCGCCGAGGCCCGCACGAGGGCGTCGGTGATGATCAGCAACTCCATTAGGTTGTCGTTGGCGGGGTAGCTCGTCGACTGGATTACGAAGACATCCTCGCCGCGGACGTTCTCCTCAATGACCGCGAAGACCTCGTTGTCGGCGAATCGTTTCACGTCAGCCTTGGTCAGCGGCATGTCGAGGTGATGCGCGATCGCCTGTGAGAGCGTCCGGTTGGAGTTGCCAGAAAGCAGCTTCATGTCCGGTCATCCTTTCGCCGTCATCGCGCGGCTCACAATGCCGCCGTCGCGCTGGCGCGCTACATATCAGGGGACGGCCCAGCCACAAGGCGCGGCGAGTCTTTTAGGGCAACTTGTTCCTGCATTGGCGCGGGGTTGTCGGCTGGTGTAGAGATCGCGTCTCGTTTCCGGGGGCGCCGACGGGTCGATGCCCGCCGGCCCGTTATGTTGAGGTCGTCCTTGCCTGCTTCCAAGTTCCGCACCGGGCTGATCCTGTCGGCCGTGGCCGTCTCTGCCCTGACGATTTCGGCCTGCGCCGGCCGTGGCGAGCGCCCGCGCCTGGCCTATGAGGAGCGTCCGGTCGAGGCGCTCTACAATACCGGCTATCAGCGGCTGGAAAGCCGGCGCTGGGGCGATGCGATCGACTATTTCCAGGAGGTCGAGCGCCAGCATCCGTATTCAGAGTGGTCGCGTCGCGCGATCCTGATGCAGATCTACGCCTACTATCAGGGCAACGACTACGCCGAGGCGATCGCGGCCGCGGACCGGTTCATCTCCCTCTTCCCCGGCAATCCGAGCGCACCCTACGCCTTCTATATGAAGGCCCTTTGCAACTTCGAGCAGATCACCGACGTCGGCCGCGACCAAGGCTACGCCCAGGCCGCGCTGGACGGCCTGAAGGACGTGCAGCGACGCTATCCCGGGACCTCCTACGCGATCGACGCCACGGTCAAGATCGACATGGTCAACGACCAGCTGGCGGGTAAGGAAATGGAGATCGGCCGCTACTACCAGCGCGCCGGTCATCCGCTGGCGGCGCTCAATCGCTACAAGACCGTGATCGACAATGAAGCCTACCAGCGCACCTCGCACACCCCCGAGGCGCTGTACCGGCTGGTCGAGGTCAACCTGCAGCTCGGCCTGAAGGAAGAGGCCACACGCAACGGCGCCGTTCTGGGTTTCAACTATCCGGGCAGTCCCTGGTACGCCGAGGCCTATGCCCTTCTGACCGAGGAAGGGCAGAAGCCGGATATCGCCCCGGAAGGCCAGCGCGAGAGCTGGCTGCGGCGCATCATTCCGGGTTGACGTCCGCTTCTGTCGAAAAGGCGGCCACGACAGACGATGGCCGCTAGACTGGCGGCCATGGCGAATCAGATCCGGACGACCAGGCCCCCATGCTGACCGCCCTTTCGATCCGCGACATCGTGCTGGTGGACGCGCTCGATCTCGAGGTCGAGGACGGCCTGACCGTGCTGACCGGCGAGACCGGCGCGGGCAAGTCGATCATCCTCGACGCCCTCGGGTTGGCGCTTGGCGCCCGGGCGGACGCTGGTCTGGTGCGTTCGGGGGCGAAGCAGGCCTCCGCCACCGCCGTCTTCACCGCGCCTGACGATCCGGGCCTGATCGAGATGATCGCCGCGCGAGGCTTCGAGGTCGCCCCGGGCGAGGAGTTGATCCTGCGCCGGACGCTGACCGCCGACGGCCGGGGTCGCGCCTTCGTCAACGACCAGCCGGCCGGCGTCGCCGCCCTGCGGGAGATCGGCCAGGCGCTGGTCGAGGTTCATGGCCAGCACGAGACCGTCGGCCTGCTGGACTGGAAGACCCACCGGGCTCTGCTGGACAACTACGGGGGTCTGCAGCCGCAGCTGGCCGGCGTCGCCGCCGCCGCCGATCGACTGAAGGCGGCCGAGCGGGCCGTGGCGGATCTGAAAGCCGCCGCCGCCGATGCCGCCGCTCACCGCGAGGAGCTGGAGCAGAACCTCGCCGATCTCGATGCCTTGGACCCGCGCGCCGACGAGGAAACCGAGCTGGCGGGCGAACGGGCCCTGCTGGGCGCGGCGGAGAAGGCCATCGCCGATCTCGCCGACGCGCGGACCTCGCTGGGCGGGGACAAGCTGTCGCGCAACCTCGCGGCCGCGCTGCGCGCGGTCGAGCACGCCCGCCAGCGGGCAGGTCAGGCGGGGACCGATGCCGAACACCCCCTGCTGCAGAAGCTGACCGCCGCCGCGGAGGCCATCGACCGCACCCTGGTCGAGGCCGAGGAGGCCATCGCCTGTGTCGACGCCGCCGCCGGCGCCTTCGAGTTCGAGCCCGGCCGGCTCGACAAGGCCGAGGAGCGGCTGTTCGCCCTGCGCGCCGCCGCCCGGAAGCTGAATGCGTCGGTCGAGCTGCTGCCGATCCTTCGGGTGCGCTTCCGCGAACAACTGAGACTGATCGAGGACGGGGCGGAGGCGATCACCGTGGCCGAGCGCGCCGCCTCGGCCGCCCGCGAGGCCTATGACGTGGCCGCCATGCTGCTGACTTCGGCCCGCGAAGCGGCGGCGGAACGGCTAACCGCCGCGGTGATAGGCGAACTTGGCCCGCTGAAGCTGGATCGGGCCCGGTTCCGCGTCGCCTTCGAGCCCGTGGCGGACGGCCGGCGCGGACCGTTGGGCGTCGAAACGGTGCGGTTCGAGATCGCCACCAACGCCGGCACGGCTTTCGGCCCGCTGGACGCCATCGCCTCGGGGGGGGAACTGGCCCGCTTCGCCCTGGCCATGAAGGCGGCCTTGGCCGGGCGCGAGGATCAGCGTCAGCCGGTGATGATCTTCGACGAGGTCGACCAGGGCGTGGGCGGGGCGGTGGCCTCCGCCGTGGGCGCCCGGCTGCAGCGCCTTGCGCAGGGCGCGCAGGTTCTCGTGGTGACCCACAGCCCGCAGGTGGCCGCCCGCGGCCACGCCCATTGGAAGGTGCGCAAGGCGGACCATGCCGGCCTGACCACCACCACCGTCGATGCGCTGGACGAGCCCGCCCGACGCGAGGAGATCGCCCGCATGCTGTCGGGGGCGACGATCACCGATGAAGCTCGCGCCGCGGCCCGGGCCCTTATCGGCTAGGCTCCGAGAATCCAGCCTTCTTCCTGCTCGACACGGGCGATCAGCCCTTCATCCACGCCCTTCGGCGGCGCGAAGGCGTCCGAAAGGTCCCCCGCCTCGTCCATTTTCGCCAAGGCCTCCGCTGTGGCGCGAACCTGGGCCTGGTCCTTGAACTCGCCCGGGTTCGGCTTGCCATCGAACATCGACGGCCAGACCTCTACCACCAGCGCCGTTAGCGGCTC
>DASRXE010000102.1:0-19678 GCA_035654315.1 Brevundimonas sp. | reverse complement strand
CTGGGCGCCGCCGCCGAACGGCTGGAGGCCGACCATCCGGACATGCGCACCGTCGACTTCGGCGGGCCGCAGCTGGGGGCGCACAAGCTGTACCTGGCGGAAGAGGACTTCGGCATCGCCGCCCCCGGCGGGGCCACGCTCGATCGCTGGACCGGCCCCGCGCGGACCGAGGCCTTCATCTTCGACCTGCACCACCACCTGCTGGCCGGCAAGACCGGCGAGATCGTCGGCGGCGTGGCCGCGCTGGCGGCGGTGCTGCTGGTCCTCACCGGCCTCATCGTCTGGGCCCCCGCCTGGCGCGCCACCCGGCTGCGCGTGTGGCCGCGATCGACCCGCCGCGGTGAACTGGTCTCCAGCCACCGCAACCTCGGCCTGATCACCGCCATCCCGATCCTGATCTTCTGTCTGACCGGAGCCGGCATGGTGTTCAGCGGCCAGACCCGGGCCCTGCTGGCCCCGAACGCGCCCGAGCCCCCTCCGCCCGTGGCCGGGACCGGCGACATCGACTGGCCGGCAGCCCTCACCGCGGCCCAGGCGCGCTTCCCCGACGCCACCCTGCGCATGGCCGGCTGGCCGGCCGGCCCTGGCGAACCTGCCTCGATCCGCCTGAAGCAACCGGGCGAATGGCACCCCAACGGCCGCACCCGGGTGCTGATCGATCCGGCGACCAGCCGGGTGGTCCAGACCTTGGACGCGCAGACCCTGACCCTGGGCGAGCGCGCCATTCACGCCATCTACCCGCTCCACGCCGGCTCCGTCGGCGGCTGGCTCTACGAATGGGTGACGGTGCTTTCCGGCCTGGCCCTCGCCGCACTGGGCTTCGTCGGCGCTTGGTCCTTCCTGATCAAGCCCCGCCGCAAACTCAGACCAGGGCGTATATTGGCGAAGGCCTCATAGGCAGCGTGCAAGGCACACCGCTCTAGTCAGCTCAACGACTGGGAAGGCTTCGATTATCCGGATGGGCCTACGCCATTTCGGAGATCAGGCCGGCCGGCAACGCCCGTTCAATCGCCGCCATCAGCGTCCCCGGGGTGATCGGCTTGGCCAGGTGCTGGTCGGCGCCCGCGTCGGCCGCGTCTTCCCGGTGCTGACTCATCGCGTTGGCGCTCAACATGATGATGGGCGTCCGCGGCCGTCCCGGCTCGTCCCGCTCGATGTCCCGCAGGGCCCGCGTCGCGGCCAGACCGTCCATGACAGGCATCTGCATGTCCATCAGCACGACGTCAAAGGAGCCGGCGGCGAATTGCTGCACCGCCTCGGCCCCGTCCTCCACGATAATCAGTTCGATGCCCGCGGGCTCCAGGATGGCCTGGACGACGCGCTGGTTGACGGGGTGGTCCTCAGCCAGCAACACCCGGGTCGGCGCGCCGTCCGCCCGCGGCTCCCGCCTGGGTTCCGCCGGCCTCACGGCCGCCGGTCGGGCCGACATCGCGTCGCGCCCGGCGTCATAGGCATCCAGCGACCGCGTACGCGACAAGGGAAGATCGACCCGGAAACAGCTGCCTTTACCGGGCTCCGACTCGGCCGCGATCTCGCCGCCCATGATCTCCACCAGCGAACGGATGATCGACAGGCCCAGGCCGGTGCCGCCGAAGCGGCGGGTGATGGTGTTGTCCGCCTGGTTGAAGCGCTGGAACAGACTGCCGGCCGCGTCGGCGTCGAAGCCGATGCCGGTGTCGCGCACGGTCAGGACCAGCGTCGCGCAGCCCGGCTCCGGCGTGTCGTCCGCCACCTCGATCGACACGGTGATCTCACCGCGGGCGGTGAATTTCACGGCGTTGGACAGCAGGTTGTCCAGCACCTGCCGGATACGGGTGGCGTCGCCCAGGAAGGCGCCGCGCGCGCCGGGTCCACGCTCGACATGGAATGCCAGGTCCTTGGCCGTCGCTTTCAGCCGGGCGGTTTCGACGATCGCGTCCAGCGCCTGTTCCAGGTCCAGATCGCCGATGACGAACTCCAGCTGGCCCGCCTCGATCTTGGAGACGTCGAGAATGTCCGAAACCAGCCGCTCCAGCGTCACACCGGACTGTTCGATCAGCTCAACCAGTTCGCGCTGGCGTGCGGTCAACTCGCTTTGGCCGAGCGCGCCGACCAGGCCGATTACGCCGTTCAGCGGCGTACGGATCTCATGGCTCATATTGGCGAGGAAGTCGGTCTTGGCCTGGTTGGCCACCTCGGCGGCGGCCTTCGCCTCGATCAGGGCCTGCTCGGCGGCCACCCGGTCCGTAACGTCGCGGGCCACGCCGTAGATCCGCTCGCCGACCCGCCGGGCCCGCCACTCTAGCAGGCGATAGCCGCCCTCCCTGTGACGATAGCGATTGATGAATCCGACCACCGGATCGTTGGGCCCGCGGGTCTCGACCTCCACGACGCTCTCCATGGTGGCCGCATGGTCGTCGGGATGCAGCAGGCGCAGCAGCGGCCGACCTTCCATCTCCTCAGGCCGGTGGCCGAGGATAGTCTCCCACGAGGGACTGGCCCGAACCACCCGCCCGTCCAATTCACGGATGACCAGCAGGTCCAGCGACACGTCGAAGAAGGTGGTGATTGCCAACGCGTCGATGTCCGGCGGAGGCGCGGCCGGCTCGGGTCGCATGGTGTCGGCTCTGACTGGATCGGGCATCGGCTCGGACGCTGCTCCGGCTGGGGTTAAGATGACCCTTCACGAGGGGGCGTACGGACAATCGCCGACCAGGCCTGCCCTCGGCTGTGGCCGGATTCCTCGCCCGGCGCCAGAGGTCTGGACCGACGGCTCCGGGCCGGAACGCTAATGGCTCCGCGGCGCTTTGATCCCGATGTTCAGGACGAAGATGAACCCGCGCGTCTTCTGGGGCGCCAGCCTCATTATCGGGCTGCTGCTCACCGTCGCCGTGCTGGCGCCCGGCGCCTCCGACTATGTGTTCCAGGCGGCCCAGAGCTGGGTGATCGGCGCCTTCGGCTGGTTCTACATCGCGGCCGTGGCCGGCTTCCTGCTGGTGATCGTCGCCCTGGCCCTGGCCCCGACCGGCCGGCTCCGGCTCGGGCCGGATGATGCAGAGCCGGATTTTCCGTGGCTATCGTGGATCGCCATGCTGTTCGCCGCCGGCATGGGCATCGGCCTGATGTATTTCGGCGTCGCCGAGCCCATCCAGCACTACATCGCCCCGCCCGATGTCGAGCCGCTCACCTTCGACGCGGCGCGCGAGGCCATGGTCATCACCTTCTTTCACTACGGGGTGCACGCCTGGGCCATCTATGCGCTGGTCGGCCTGACGCTGGCTTATTTCGCCCACCGCAAGGGCCTGCCCCTGACCTTGCGCTCCGGCCTCTTCCCGTTGCTCGGCAAGCGGATCAACGGCCCCATCGGCGACGCTGTGGACATCTTCGCCATCTGGGGCACGGTGTTCGGCATCGCCACTTCGCTGGGCTTCGGCGTAGCCCAGATCAACAGCGGCCTGAACTACCTGACGGGCCTGCCGGTGGGCGCCGGGGTGCAGGTCGCACTGATCGCCATTGTGATGGGCGCGGCCATGGTCTCGGTGCTCACAGGCCTCGACCGCGGCGTGCGCCGCCTGTCCGAACTCAACCTCGTCCTCGCCGTCCTGCTGATGGTCTTCGTGCTGGCGGTCGGGCCGACCGGCTTCCTGTTCAAGGCCGTGTTCCAGAATCTCGGGCTCTATCTCGACGAGTTCTTCGTACGCACCTTCAACCAGTACGCCTACGAGCCGCGGGGGTGGATGGCCAACTGGACCCTGTTCTACTGGGCCTGGTGGATCGCTTGGTCGCCGTTCGTGGGCATGTTCATCGCCCGCATTTCGCGCGGGCGGACCGTGCGGGAGTTCATCCTCGGCGTGCTGCTGGTTCCGGCCGGCTTCACCTTTCTGTGGATGACCGTGTTCGGCAACACCGCCATCGCGCTCGACATGGGGGGCGCGGCCGGGGCCATTTCGGCGGCGGTCGAAGCGGACCTGTCGACGGCCATCTTCCGCTTCTTCGAGTACCTGCCGGGAACGGCGATCACCTCGACCATCGCCGTCCTGCTGGTGGCGGTGTTCTTCGTCACCTCCGCCGATTCCGGCTCGCTGGTCATCGACACCATCGCATCCGGCGGCGCCGACGACACCCCGCGCTGGCAGCGGGTCTACTGGTGCTCGATCGAGGGCCTGTCCGCCGCCCTGCTGCTCCTGGCCGGCGGACTCGGAGCCCTGCAGGCCGCCACCCTGGTGGCCGCCCTGCCCTTCACCGTCATCATGATCGCCCTGGCCGTCGGACTCGTCCGGCAAATGAACGCCGACCGCATGGGCGTAGCGCTCGGGCGGCCCGTCCCGCCGCTGGGCGAGCGCCTCAAGCGCATCCTCAGCCCCGCCCGGCGCCGCGACATCGACCGTCAGATCGAGCAGCATGGCGTCCCCGCGCTGGAGGCGGTGCGCCGCGGGCTCGCGACCGAGGGGGTCGCGGACATCGCCGTCGAGCGCGACGCCGACGGCGTCACCCTGTCGGCGCCCACAGGCGGCTTCCCGTTCTCTTACCGCCTGGCCGCCGCCGCTCGCCCCCTGCCCGCCTTCACCGCCTTGGAGGCGCCGGAGCCGCGACGCACGCAGGAATGGCGCCTCATGGCCCGCGGCGGTCCAGCCGATCGCGGGCGCGACGTCACCGGCTTCACGACTGACCAGCTGATCGCCGATGTGCTGGAACGCCTCGATCAACAACGCCGGACGCACCGGCCGACTGAATAAATCTCCGGCCGGACTGAAACTTCTGCTCCGCCAATGACTTGTCTCTTCATGAGCAAGTCGGTCGACGATATTCGCCGCGAGCTCTCGGGCCTCATCCGGGATGCGGTGCCCGAGGACGACCCGGCCCGGCGTCAGGCCCTGCTGGTGCTCGCCGACCACTGGTCCGACATCATGCGCCGGCGCCAGGACAACGACCCGGGCGCCGCCTGAGCCTCAGCCCGGCGCCTCGCCAGAGACCACCGTCCCGAACACTCTGCGGAAGTTCACCCGTAACGCCTCGTCCGCTTCGTCCAGCGTCGCCGGCACGCCCAGATCGACCAAGCTGGTGACGCCGTGCTCGTTGATGCCGCATGGCACGATGCCGCTGAAATGGCCCAGGTCCGGCTCCACGTTCAGGCTGACGCCGTGGAAACTGACCCATTTGCGCACCTTGACGCCGATGGCGGCGATCTTGTCCTCGCGCGACCAGCCAGGGCCCTTCCGCTCGACCCAGACCCCGACGCGGCCCTCGCGCACGTCGGCCTCGACGCCGAACTCGCCGAGCGCGCCAATGATCCACTGCTCAAGCCCCCGCACGAAGGCGCGCACGTCCTTGCCGCGCCGGTTCAGGTCCAGCATCACATAGGCGACCCGCTGGCCCGGCCCATGATAGGTGAACTGGCCGCCGCGGCCCGTGCGGTGCACCGGAAAGCGGTCCGCCTCCAGCAAATCGCCGTCCTTGGACGATACGCCCGCGGTGTAGAGCGGCGGATGTTCCAGCAACCAGACCAGCTCGGCCGCCTGACCCGCCGCGATGGCCGCCGCTCGGCCCTCCATGGCCTCTACCGCGGAGGGATAGTCGACGTAGCCGGAGGAGACCGCCCATTCGGCCGGGACGCCGTCGTCGCGGATCAGCTTCGATACCGTCGGGCTTAAGGACTGGGAAAGCATGTAACCCTCAATGTGGGGGTTGGGAGCGCCATGCAACACCAACCCGCCCAGTCCCAGTCAGCGTCAGAGTCCCCAGTGAGCCAGATCGAAGCCGTCGATGTCGAGATCTCGGTCGTCTTGGGGCGCTCCGTGCTGCCCATGAGCCAGCTCCTGCGTATGGGTCGCGGCGCGGTGATTCCGCTCGACGCCTCGGAGTCCGACGAAGTCTGGATCCTGGCCAACAACCACCCGGTGGCGCGCGGCGAGATCGAGATCCGCGAGGACCGCATCGCCATCACTGTGACCCGGGCGGCGGACGTCTACGACTTCATGGCGGGGGCCGCCTGAAGGCCCTTGGCATAGCGCGCGCTCTCCGCTATCAGCCCCCCTCCGATGCGAGCGGTCGTGGCGGAATTGGTAGACGCGCAGCGTTGAGGTCGCTGTTCCCTAACCGGAGTGGAAGTTCGAGTCTTCTCGACCGCACCATCGATTTGACAGGGCGAAACATCGGCGGAAAGCTGATCTGAAAACAGGGAGGGCCAAGCGTGAGCAACACCGCAGACGCCCCCCTGCCCGCCGCCCTCGACGATGAAATCGAACATGTCGCGCTCGACGAGGACTACGTCCTCACCGCGTCCTTCGTCGAGAAGGTGGTGGATGCGTCCGACGCTGGCGACGGGCTGAAGCTCCGCTCCCTGCTGGAAGACCTGCACCCGGCCGACGTCGCCGACCTGATGGGCTTCCTGACCTCCGAGCACCGCGCCGTGGTGGTGCTGTGGCTGCCCGCGGACCTGCTGGCCGACACTCTGCCGGAGCTCGACGACGGCATTCGCGAAGAGGTGCTGGAGCGGGTTCCGCACCTGACGCTCGCAGAGGCGCTGCAAGAGCTCGACTCGGACGACGCCGCCGCCGTTGTCGAGGACCTCGAGGACGACCAGCGCGAGCGCGTGCTGGCCGCCATGCCTGACGTCGACCGCGCCGCGATCGAAAGTTCACTGGGCTACGAGGAAGATTCCGCCGGCCGCCTGATGCAGCGCGAGGTCATGGCTGCGCCGCAGTTCTGGAACGTCGGCGACACCATCGACCACATTCGCAAGCAGGGCGAGGAGATGCCCGAGCTGTTCTTCGACATCTATGTCGTCGATCCGCTCAACAAGCCGGTCGGGGGCGTCGCCATCAGTCGCCTGCTGCGCGCGCCCCGGCCGACGCCGCTGACCGAGATCATGGACCCGGTCAACGAGATCACCGTCGATCAGGACCAGGAAGAGGTCGCCTACATCTTCGAGAAATACCACCTGATCTCGGCCCCCGTCACCGACGCCGCCGGCCGACTGGTCGGCCAGATCACCGTCGACGACATCGTCAACATCATCCAGGAGGAGAACCGCGAGGACATCCTCCGCCTCGCCGGCGTGTCGGACGAGGACCGCGGCTCGAACGTGGCCGAGATCGTGCGCGGCCGGGTGCCGTGGCTGGCCATCAACCTGGCCACCGCCGTGCTGGGGGCGAGCGTGATCGGCTGGTTCAAGGTGACCATCGAGCAGATCGTCGCCCTGGCGATCCTGATGCCGATCGTCTCGGCCATCGGCGGCAACGCGGGCACCCAGGCGCTGACCGTGACGGTGCGAGCGCTGGCGACGCGCGAGCTGAACAGCTCCAACGCTCCGCGCACCTTCTGGCGCGAACTGGCGGTCGGGCTGGCGAACGGGCTGGTGCTGGCGCCCCTGATCGGCATCGCGACCGCGCTTTGGTTCCATGACGAGGACTGGCGGATCGGCCTGGTGATCGCCGCCGCCATGGTGCTGAACCTTCTGGTCGCCGCGACGGTCGGCGTGCTGACGCCCCTGACGTTGTCCCGGCTGAAGTTCGACCCGGCGGTCTCCTCGGCGGTGTTCGTGACGGCGACGACGGATTTCTTCGGCTTCCTGATCTTCCTCGGTCTGGCCACGATCGTGCTTCTCTAGTCGCTGTGGACCGGCGCGGGCTTTGCTGGTTCTCCCATTGAGCGAGCGCTTCCGTCTCGATTTGGGTCATTCCGGTGTCCGACGCGACCACCCCACGTCTGAAGGTCTCCCGCGAGGGAATCGTCCTCATCAAGAGTTTCGAGGGTTTCCGTCCGCGCGCGGTGCGGGACGAGGACGGCGGCTGGGTCATCGGCTACGGGCACAGGGCCTCGGCCCGCGACGGGCTAACGGTCAGCGAGCAGGACGGCGAGTTGCTGCTGCAGTACGACCTTCTGCCGGTGGTGAAGGCCCTGAATGAGCAGGTCTCGGCACGGCTGAACCAGCACCAGTTCGACGCCATGGCCAGTTTCGCCATTTCGGTCGGGGTCGATCGCTTTCTCGCCTCGGACGTTCTGCGCCGCCTGAACGAGGGAGAGCCCGGCGCGGCCGCCGACGCCCTGATCGGCTGGCCGGAGCACACGCCGCCCGACGCGCGCCTGCGCCGCCGCGCTGCCGAGCGGGCCTTGTTCGTGGCTGATCCAGCGACGCCGGTGCACCTGGCCGATCTGCTGGCCGCGCCGTTGCCGCCACCCGCGGTCGAGGAGTCGTCAGGATCCGATCCGGCCGAAGCGCCCGTCCTCCGCCCGGATTTCAGCGCTCATTCAAATACCCGCGCCGCGGCGGTCGCCCGCCTGCTGGGCGAGGCCCCTGCAACGGCTGAGCCCACCCCGCCCGACGCCGCCGAACCTTCGGCCCCGCCCGCACCCGCGCCGTTCGAGCCCGCGCGGCTCCAGACCGCCCCGCCCGTGACCACCATCCACCTGCAGCGTTATTCACCCTACGCCGCGGCGATCATTGGTCCGCTGCCGGGCTTTCCGACTGCGACACCCAAGACTCCGGCCGAGGCAGGAGCAGAGACTGGGGTCCAGGCCGGGACGGAGGTCGGGGTCGAGGCCCTGGTTGAGGCTCCGACTGCAGCCGGGTCCCGACCGCGTGCGCCGGAGCCGGAGCCGGCCGTGGAGATCATCGCCGCCGAAGAGCCGTCCACCCGGGTCGTGCCGCTGATTCCGCCTGAGCCTGCCGCATCGCCGTTTCCGCCGATCGATCCGCCGCTGGTGCTGACGCCGCCGACGGAGGTGGACTTCGCCGAGACGGGCCGGCCGGTGTGGGGGCCGGAGGACCGGGCCGAGGCCGCGCTGTCCGAAGGCGAGGTCGTGCTGTTCGACGACGAGCCGGGCCTGGCGGTGCTGCGCCACGAAATCCAGCCGGCCGCGCCGCGCCGCTTCGACTGGAGCGAGACAGGGGCCTTCCTGATTATGGGACTGATCGGCCTCGCCGCCTGCGCCTTCTCCGCGGCCTCGTTCCGCAAGGCGATGAGGGAGGAGGATTTCCTGGGGGATTTCACCCTCATCGGCTGGGTGCTGGCCCTGATCGGCGTGGCCTGCGTCGGCGTTTCCTCATGGTACCTCTATCGGCGCTGGACGCGGCGGGACTGACTTTGCCAGAACCGCGGGCGGTGCTACGCCCCCGTCATGAGCATCCCCAACGCCCCCCAATCGATGGAATTCGGCCTCGGCGAGAACGCCGACATGATCCGCGAGACCACCGCCCGCTGGGCCGCCGACCGCCTCGCGCCGCTGGCCGCCGAGATCGATGAAAAGAACCAGTTTCGCCGCGAACTCTGGCCCGAGATGGGTGAACTTGGCCTTCACGGCATAACCGTCGAGGAAGAGTACGGCGGCCTCGGCCTCGGCTATCTCGAACACGTCGTGGCGATGGAGGAGGTGTCGCGCGCCTCAGCCTCGATCGGCCTGTCGTACGGGGCCCACTCCAACCTGTGCGTCAATCAGATCCGGCGCTGGGGCACCGATGAGCAGAAGCGGAAATATCTGCCGAAACTGATCTCGGGCGAGCACGTCGGCTCCCTCGCCATGTCGGAAGCCGGTTCCGGCTCGGACGTGATGTCGATGCGGACCCAGGCCCGCAAGGAGGGCGGCCGCTACGTCCTCAACGGGACGAAATTCTGGATCACCAACGCGCCTTCGGCGGACACACTGGTGGTCTACGCCCGCACGGGCGAAGGCAACGGCGGCGTCACCGCCTTCCTGATCGAACGCGGCATGAAAGGCTTCAGCGTCTCGAAGAAGCTGGACAAGATGGGCATGCGCGGCTCGGACACCGCCGAACTGGTGTTCGAGGACTGCGAGGTTCCGGAAGAGAATGTCATGGGTCCCGTCGGGGGCGGCGCCGGCGTGCTGATGAGCGGCCTCGACTATGAGCGCGCCGTGCTGTCGGCGGGCCCGCTGGGCATCATGCAGGCGGCGCTCGACGTAGTCCTGCCTTACGTCCGCGAGCGCAAGCAGTTCGGCAAGGCCATCGGCAGCTTCCAGCTGATGCAGGCCAAGGTCGCCGACATGTACGTCGCCCTGAACTCGGCCCGAACCTACGTCTATGCGGTCGCGCGCGCCTGCGACGCCGGCAAGACCACCCGCTACGACGCCGCCGGCGCGATCCTGCTGGCCAGCGAGAACGCGGTGAAGGTCAGCCTCGAGGCCGTCCAGGCTCTCGGCGGCGCTGGCTATACCAAGGAGTGGCCGGTCGAGCGTCTGGTCCGCGACGCCAAACTCTACGACATCGGCGCGGGCACGAACGAGATCCGGCGCTTCCTGATCGGGCGCGAGTTGCTGGGGAGCTGATGGTTTCGCAAGGAGCGCCACGACCCGCGGGAAGCGGAACCTGATCACCAATCGCAGGTTGCTCCACCAGCAAGAGGAGACACCGCCATGCCCGCCAAATCCGCCGCCCAGCAGAAGGCCGCCGGGGCCGCCCTGTCCGCCAAGCGCGGCGACACGCCGAAGTCCGAGCTCAAGGGGGCCTCGAAATCGATGATGTCGATGAGCGAGAAGGAGCTCGAGAAGATGGCGCATACCAAGCGCAAGGGAAAACCCGAGCACACCAAACACTGAACGCCGCGCGCGAACCGCGATGACCGTCGGCGTGCCCCCGGCCAACGTCGCCTCGTGACGCTGATCCACACGTCGACGGGCCGGCCGCGCGCTTTCTCGGAGGTCGTCGAGAAGCTCGGTGACCGGACCGGCGAGAAGCTGTGCCTGGGCGAAGTCGTCGAGGCGTTCGGGGACCGCGCCTTCGGGCCGGTGATGTTCTTCTTCGCCCTCATCAACATGATGCCGTGGCCGCCCGGGGGCACCGCCCTGACCGGCGCACCCCTGCTGTTGCTGTCCATGGAGCTCACTTGGGGCCGCGACGAGCTCTGGATTCCGCGCTGGGCCGAGCGGGCTTCGGTAAAACGGGCGACCTTCCGCAAGCTGTGTCGACGTTTCCAGCCCGGACTGAATCTGACCGAACGATTGTCGCGGCCGCGACTGCATTTCCTGACCGGATCCTTCGGTCAGGGACTGATCGGCCTCGCCTGCGTCTTTCTGTCGGTAGTGTTGGTGCTGCCGCTCTGGGGCGCCAACCTGCTGCCGGCGGTCGCCGTGGGCTTCTTTTCCCTGGGCGTCATGCAGCGGGACGGTCTCGCCGTCGTCGCCGGCTGGCTGCTGACGGGAGCGACCGTCGCGGTGCTGTTTCTCGCCTGGCGGCTGATCGTCGCCAGCTTCACCCACGGCGTCGACTGGATAGCCCGCATCGTCTGACGCGCATGGATGTTTGTTAAGTGGCGCGCGGCCACGGTCACGCCTAGATCGGAAAACCCCGTCGCGCGAGCTCCGCCGCCTCCATGCCCGACTACGATTATCAGAGCGACACCCGACTCTTCTCGCAAGTGCTGGAAGACATCGGCGTCAAGGACGATCCGAAGCTGTATCTCGGCGAGCTGGTGAACGCATTTGGAGAGCGCGGCTTCGGCGCCCTGATGCTGTTCTTCGGCCTGATGAACATCGCCATCGGCATCATCCCGGGCACCACGACGATCCTCGGGGCGCCGCTGCTGCTGATGGGCGTACAGCTCGTCACCCGGCAGGATCAGTTGTGGTTGCCGAAATGGGCTCTGCGCCGCTGGATCGACCGGGAGGCCTATCGGAACGGTCTGGACTCCGTGCTGCCGCGCCTGAGGAAGATGGAGCGTCTGTCGAAGCCCCGCCTGTCGATCATGACCAGCGAGGTGTCGGAGGTGCTGATCGGGATCGCCACCTTCCTGCTCGCCTTCATCCTGGTCCTGCCGATCTGGGGCGGCAATCTGATCCCGGCCCTGATCATCTCCACCTTCGGCTTCGGCCTGATGCAGCGCGACGGTCTGGCCATCCTCATCGCCTGGAGCGCCATCGCCCTGATCTGCCTGGCCGCCCTTGTCATCTGGCTCGCATGGACCTGGGTCTCGCCCTATCTGCTGCCGGTCTGGCATTGGCTCCATGGCCTGCTTCCGCAGGCGTGGGCGTGGCTGACCGGTCTTCTCGGCGGCTGAACGCGCGAGACCCGCTGACCCACATGATCATTGTTAACCCGGGTGGGCTTCGCTACCCCTTGGTCGGTAACACCGGAGCCGTCCATGACTCGCCAGAGCGACCGGTTCGAGGGCACCTCGAACTATATCGCCACCGATGATCTGAATATTGCGGTCAACGCCGCCGTCGCGCTGGAGCGTCCCCTGCTCATCAAGGGCGAACCGGGCACCGGAAAGACGGTGCTGGCCTATGAGATCGCCCGGGCCCTGAATGCGCCGCTGATCACCTGGCACGTCAAGTCGACGACCAAGGCCCACAACGGCCTCTATGAATATGACGCCGTCTCGCGTCTGCGCGACAGCCAGCTGGGCGAGGAGCGCGTTCATGACGTCCGCAACTATCTGAAGCCGGGCAAGCTGTGGGAGGCCTTCACCGCTGCGGCCCGCCCGGTGCTGCTGATCGACGAGATCGACAAGGCCGACATCGAGTTCCCCAACGACCTGCTTCAGGAGCTCGATCGAATGGAGTTCTTCGTTCAGGAGACCGGAGAGACCATCCGCGCCGGGGTCCGGCCGATCGTGGTCATCACCTCCAACAACGAGAAGGAGCTGCCCGACGCCTTCCTGCGCCGCTGCTTCTTCCACTACATCCGTTTCCCCGACGACGAGACCATGAAGGCGATCGTCGAGGTCCACTTCCCGGGGATCAAGCCGCGCCTGGTCGCCGAGGCCCTCAAGACCTTCTACGAAATCCGCGACACGCCGGGCCTGAAGAAGAAGCCGTCAACCTCCGAACTGCTCGACTGGCTGAAGTTACTGCTGGTCGACGACATCGACCCGGAGACCCTGCGCGAGAAGACGCCCAACAAGCTGATCCCGCCTCTGCACGGGGCGTTGCTCAAGAACGAGCAGGATGTCCATCTGTTTGAGCGGCTGGCCTTCCTCAACCGACGCGAAGGCGCCCGCCCCGGCGTCTGAACACACCGGCGGACAGGTTTCGTCACCCCGATTACCGCGATTTCACTGGATTCCGAATGACCGGAGCGCAGGATGAAGGCGACAAGGATCGACATCATGCTCACGCGTCCCCTCCTGGTTCCCGTTCTCTGTCTCACGGCCATGACCGTGGCGGCGTGCGACGGCGATTCCGTGCGCATCTCGTCCACCCACACGGTGGACACGGACGCCAAGGGCGCCCTGAAGGTGGTCAAGACCCTGCAGTGCCCGCAGACCATGGGTTCGCTGACCCGCAAGGGATCGGCCTCTGCGGAGGGCGCCGTCTGCTCCTATGCGGGTCCGCGAGGGGCCGAGGTAAGCCTGCATCTCGTTAAACTGAACGGCGCGACAGCGGCCGACGCCCTGAAGGCGTTCGAGGACCGCCTGTCGGTAGCCCTGCCGCAGGCCATGGCGCAACTGAAGGCCTCGGCCGAGGATGCCGCGACGGCGGCGGCCGCCGCCCCCGGACACCCCGCGCCCCCTGGTGATCGCGCGTCTGTCCGTGCGCCCGGTGTGGAGATCCAGGCCCAGGGCGACGACGCCACGGTCCGCCTGCCGGGCCTGCACATTGAATCGAGAGGCGATCAGGCGAGCGTCCGCATCGGCGGCTTTCACATCGACGCCAGCGACGGCGGAGGCACGGTCGACATCGAGGGTACGGACGGCGGCGACAACGTCAGCATCCAGGCTCACCAGGACGCCGCCGAGATCCGCACCAGCGCTGGCGGCGGGGCGACCCGGGCCAGCTGGATACTGACCGACAACCGGCCGTCCGAGGCCGGCTGGCGCCTGGTCGGCTATGAGGCGCGCGGACCCGCCGGCGGTCCGATCGTGGTCGCCACGGTGCGCGCGCGCGACCGCGACCGCGGCGGAGTCTTCGAGGACGCCAAGGCCTTGGTCGCCCTGAACGTCGGCGAATAAGGCGCCCTCAGGCTTGATCGCGGCGGCGGGATGCGTCACCTGACCTGCCCGGAGCGAAATTGGCCTTGCCGGACGCCGTCCGGCACGGCTCGGATTTCGGTCCGCCATAATGCTGGAGCCTGATTCACGGCATCGGCGGAATCGCGAGGCGATTCCGCCTCACCCGATCAGGCTCTGGCGAGCAGGATACCGCCTTGGCCGCTACGTCCCGATCATCGTCCCCAAAGAACGCCCCCCGGGCCTGGCAACGGATGCTGTCGGGCCGGCGACTGGACCTGCTCGACCCGTCCCCGTTCGACATCGAGGTCGAGGATATCGCCCACGGCCTCGCCCGCGTCGCCCGCTGGAATGGCCAGACGGTCGGCGAACACGCCTTCTCGGTGGCCCAGCACAGCTGCGTGGTCGAGGATATCGCCGCCCATCTCAGGCCGGGGCTCGAGCCGAAATGGCGCCTCGCCGCCCTCCTCCACGACGCGTCGGAATACGTCATCGGCGACATGATCTCGCCGTTCAAGGCGGCGCTGGGCGTCAGCTACAAGGACTTCGAGGCCCGGCTCGAGCACGCCATCCACATCCGCTTCGGCCTGCCCGCAAAAACGCCCGTGGCGATCAAGAAACTGATCAAGGAGGCCGACAAGGCCTGCGCCTTCTACGAAGCGACCCAACTGGCCGGCTTCACCCGGGCCGAGGCGCTGGGCTTCTTCGGCAAGCCGCCCGCGGGCTATGATCTGGTTATCGACCCCCTGCCCGCCCCCGTGGCGCAGCAGCGCTATCTTGAGCGCTACCGTGTGCTGGCCGAGGCGGTGGGCCTGGTTCCCGCTCCCGACGCCTGGCACACGGAATAGGATATGGGGCTTCCGGCGGAACAGGGCGTTCGGATCGGTCTGTCGGCGGTCGTCATCGCGCTTCGCGACCGCAAGGCCTGCGTACTGACCACGTCCGGTGACGACGGCGCCCTGGCCCTGCCGTTCGGCCCTTTCGATCCCGCCCGTGACCGCACCTTCGAACTGGCCCTGCGCGCCTTTGTGACCGCCCAGACCGGCTTCCGGCTCGGCTTCGTCGAGCAGTTGTACACTTTCGGCGACCTCGGCCGGGACAGCCCTCGCGCCACGCCTGGCCCAGAGCGGCGCCGCGAGGTGTCGGTCGGCTATCTGGCCCTCACCGCCGACGCCGCCGAAGCGCCGTTGGCCGAAGCGCGCTGGACGCCGGTGCTCGACATCTTTCCATGGGAGGACCGCCGGGACGGCGCCGCCGCCTGTCTCTCCCCCCTGCTCGACGGTCTGGCGACCTGGGCGGGCGACGATCACCGGCGCCAGGCCCGAGTGGACACACTGTTCGCCCCCGCTCCGCCGCACCGCTGGAACGAGGGCCGGGTGCTGGAACGCTACGAACTGCTCTACGAAGCCGGTCTGGTCGCTGAAGCGGCCCGGGACCGGGATCGACCCGCCCCGCCTGACGCGCCCGGTCGGGTCATGGCGTCGGACCACCGCCGGATCCTCGCCACCGGTCTGGGACGGCTTCGCAGCAAACTCAAATACCGGCCAGTGCTGTTCGACCTGATGCCGCCGACCTTCACCCTCTCCGAATTGCAGGCGGCGGCCGAAGCCGTCGCCGGCCTGTCGCTGCACAAGCAGAATTTCCGGCGCGGGGTCGAGCGGACGGGCCTTGTCGAAGCGACCGGCCGCCTGTCCGCCGCTACCGGGGGCCGCCCGGCTGAACTGTTCCGCACCATCCGCAGCGACCTGTCGACCGCCGATACCCTTGGCCTGCCCCTGCCGGCCCAGCGCTGAGAACGGTCCGGGAGGGCGGCCTCGAAATGAACCGGCAGGAGGGTTCCGGAAGGGCTTGCGGCCCGGCCCTCGCGCCATTAGAGAAGCCGCTCGCTCGACCAAGCGTACGACGGCCCCGCGGAGAGGTGGCAGAGTGGTCGAATGTACCGCACTCGAAATGCGGCGTGCCTTTACGGGTACCGTGGGTTCGAATCCCACCCTCTCCGCCACCGCCTAAGCTACTGAATATCAATAACAATTTGGCATCGCCAGTAAGCCCGCGAACTCGACTCTTGCGGGGCTCAAACTGGTGCGATCGCCAGTCCTGGCGAGCGTTTGCGGGCCTGAAACCCTACGAACCCGAGGCCGCCGTCTCTGTCGTCCAATGATCCGGTGGAGTTTCCCTGCTAACAGGAAATTATCAGGGAATTTTCCGCGCTTTTGACTTCGATCAATTGTGCGGGCGCCGCTCAAACCTCGAGCCGGCGGGCCTTTCGCCCCGCCGGCTGATCACCTGGCCCTGTCGTTAGCAGGGAAAAATTCGAGCCTGATCAGGGAATGGAATCCGCCGAACAGGGAAGCCCTGTCGCGTTTCAGGCTCCGAGCATCCGCCGCTGATCGTCCCAGCACAGGGGGATGGATTCGCAGCGCAGATCCTCCAGGCAGAGGCCCGGCTTCTGGCGGCCTTCGAGCATCGCCTGTTGCAGATCGGGCGCGAGCCAGGCCAGCCGGATCAGGCCGCGTTCGTGAACCATTGGCGGCGCCTGCCTCAGCGCGCGGTCGGCATCGGCATGGGCGTCCAGAAGCTCGTGGGCCCGCTTGATGGCCTTGACCAGCGGCTGGCTCATCCGGCTGCGCTTCGGCGCCTCGCCGCAAAGCCAGGCGCGGCCGCCGCGGAACTTGAGCCGGCGGGGGATGTGCACCCAGACTGCATCCTGCTTCTGATGGATCCGCTCGCCGTCCTGCAGCAGCCGGCGGACGCGATCTACCGCCAGCGGCAGCGTCCGATCGTCTTCAGCCAGTGCGCTGGCCTTGAGCGCCAGCTGCACCGACTGCTCGTGCACCTCCATTCGGACGAGCACCTCCAGCGGATCGTGAGCCGGCGTCAGCCGGTGCAGCGTCTCGATCACCCACCGTTCGGCCGGCAGGGCCGGCAGGCGGTAGATGCCATCCGGCCGCTTCGGGACCCTGCCCCGGTTCACGCTGCTGGAGATGTAGTAGCGATGCGCCCTGCCCTTCTGGCCGTAGGCGTGACTGGGCGTCATGGCTGTGCCCTCGCAGTCAAACAGCCGGCCCTTTAGCGGGAGCAGTACGGAGATGGGCTCCGCCTGATGCTTCCGGCGGGTCCGCTTGCGCACCGCCCGCGTCGCGAGCTGGGCCTGAGCCTGATCGAAGGTGGCCTGATCGATGATCGGCGGGTGGGTGCTGGGGTAGCACCTGTCCTTGTGCGGGACCTTGCCGAGGTAGGTCGGGTTCTTCGGCAGGTGATAGAGCGCTCCGTTCTGGAAGGGCATGCCGCCGAACACCGACCCTGTGGTCGCTGTCCACTTCTTGGAGAGCCATCCCTCCGCCTTCAGCTCCTTGCGCAGCGCCGGCACCGACTTCAGCTCGAGGAACCGCCGGAAGATGTGCCGGACCAGTTCGGCCTCGGTCTCGTTGAGCTTCAGTTTGCGGCCATCCGGGTCATACCCGAGCGGCGGGCAGCCTCCCATCCACATCCCCTTCTTCTTGGACGCCGCGATCTTGTCGCGGATGCGCTCGCCGGTGACCTCCCGCTCGAACTGGGCGAACGACAGCAGCACGTTCAGGGTCAGCCGTCCCATGGAGGTGGTGGTGTTGAACGCCTGGGTGACCGAGACGAACGAGACGCCGTGCTTGTCGAAAATCTCGACGATGCGGGCGAAGTCATTCAGCGCCCGGGTCAGCCGGTCGACCTTGTAGACCACCACCACATCGATCTTGCCGGCGGCGATGTCGGCGAGGAGCAGCTTCAGCCCGTCGCGCTCCATGGTCCCGCCGGAGACGCCGCCGTCGTCGTAAGCCGTCGGGAGCGCCGATCACCCCTCCCCCGCCTGGCTCTTCACATAGGCCTCGCAGGCCTCACGCTGGGCGTGGAGCGAGTTAAAGTCCTGCTCCAGTCCCTCCTCCGAGCTTTTGCGAGTGTAGATCGCGCACCGCAGCTTCGGCCTCGACATCACGCCGCCTCCTTCAGTCCGAAGAACAACGGACCGCTGCGGGGCGCGCCGCTGATGGCCCGGGCGACGGCGGTCAGGCTCCTGTAGGTCCGGCCCCTCCACTCGTAGCCAGCCTCGGTGCGGCGCACGGTCTCGGGGATGCCCTTCCACTCGCGGGTCAGAACCGTGCCGGGCGCGAGGTCGAGGCTGCTGCGGACGCCGGACGTCTCGGTCTTCAGCTTGCGCCGCGTCGCGGCATCCAGCCCTCCGAAAGCCTCCGACTGGATGCGCCACGCCAGCATCAGCCCGAGCAGCTCGCGCGATCGCAGCTTGGGTGCCGGTCCGTAGCGCTGGCGCCAGGCCGACCTCAGCCCTTCGAGGTCCAGGCGCTCCAGCGCCCGGACCTCCGTGATGATGCGTTCGCGGTCGATCACGCCGGCTGCTCCGCTGTGATGCGGTAGACCCGGCCGCCCTCGCCGGGTTCGCCGACGATGGTCAGCTTGTGTTTGCGCTTCAGGGCGCCGGCCAGGGCCCCGCGCACAGAGTGCGGCTGCCAGCCGGTGGCCTCGCCCATCTGCGTGACGGTCGCGCCCTCGGGCCGCCGCATCAGGGCGACGACGATGCCGAGCTTGCCGGCGGGGCCCTTCGGCGCCTCCGGCTTGCTCTCGGGAGCGGCCGGAGCGGTAGCGACGCCCTCAGCTTCGGGCGCTGGGGCGGCGGGCGGCGCGCTTCTGGCGCGGGGCGCTGGTTGCGGCCTTGGTGCGGCGGGGTGTCCTGGGGGTCTGATCGGCAGACATCGGGCTCTCCTCGGTTGAGGCGGCGCCGGGTTGGCGCCGCTACCGGGCAGAGCCCGCGAGGGCTGCGGGCGTGGGACGACTAGCGCTCTGTTCCGCAGCGAAGTCCAGCGGCGGAATTCGTTAAGATGTGTGGTCTATAAAGCCCTTACAGCTGGGCCCCACCCAGGCTGGATCTCCGTCGGCCCCCGCCCCCCCGCGGGGGCTTCCTTCGATCAGCCCACCCGCGCTGCGGGTGATGGGGGCGTCATGTCTGAACATACTAAACTCGTCATCGAACGGGTCCCAATCCATTCGATCAGGGCCAACCCTCGCCACACCCGCAAATGCGAGGCTGTGCAGGTTAAGCGCACGAAGCGCAGCATCCTCACCTTCGGCTACAATGTGCCGATCCTGGTGGACCGCTATGGCCAGATCATCGCGGGTCACGTCCGGTGGGAAGCTCTGAAGGCCCTCGGCTACACCGAGGTCTGCATCATTCGGCTGGAGCACCTGACGCCGGAAGCGTCTGACGGTAGGCCGCGACCCGGGTCAGCCGGGTGGAGAGGCTGGACAGGTCCAGCGGCTCGCCGTTGACGTCCACCGAACGCCAGCCGCCCTCGGCCCGCCGCACGCGCACCGCGACCGGTCTCCTGCACCGGCTCCACTCCGTCGGCGGCGAAGGTCCACCACAGCCGGCCCCGGGCGATGGTGATCCAGAGAGTGGAGGCCGGCAGGGTATGGAAGTCCCGCAGCTCGCGGGTGAAGTCCGAGGCCTTGGCGGGAGACAGGCCGTCCTCCACGAACCGCGCCCTCACTGCTTCCCAGTCGCCGGCGACGGCCAGATCATGCGCAACGGCGTGGTGGCCGAACTCGATCAGACCCTCGTCGAGGCAGCGATCCACCCAGGCGCCGCCGGGACCCAGCTTGATGTAGCTGACGTGACCCCCTGAAACTCCTCCAGGAATAGCTAGAGTCCGCCCTTGAAAGGACGGACAGAATGAAGCGATCACGGTTCACGGAAGAGCAGATCATCGGGATCCTGCGTGAGCAGGAGGCGGGCGTTGCGACGGCGG
>DASRXE010000101.1:0-10784 GCA_035654315.1 Brevundimonas sp. | reverse complement strand
CGGGCGAGACGCTGACCCTGGACCTCGGCGCCGTGAAGCGGGTGCACGCGGTGCAGGTCAACTACGCCGACTACCAGTCCGGCATCTATGCCGAGCGCCCTGACATCCGGACGCGGTTCCGCATCCTGTGGTCGCGGGACGGCGCCGACTGGCAGGTCTTCGCCGACCTGTCGGACTCCGAGCGCGACCGGCCCAACGCCTATGTCGAGGGCGAACGGCCGGTCGACGCCCGCTTCATCCGCTACGAGCACGGCGAGGTCGCCGCCGCTCATCTGGCCATCTCGGACCTGCGGGTGTTCGGGACGTCGGACGGGCAGCCGCCGGAGCGGCCGGCCGGCGTCCGGGTCGAGCGCGGCGCGGACCAGCGGAACGCCACGGTTCATATCCAGCCCGTGTCCATGGCGCTGGGCTACAACGTCCGGTGGGGCGTGGCGCCCGACCGGCTGTTCCTGACCTACCAGATCTACGCCGACGACCTGCGCGACCTCGGCGATCAGCTGGAGGTGCGGGCCCTGAACACCGGCGTCGACTACTGGTTCGCCGTCGAGGCGTTTTCGCCGAGCGGGGTGTCGCCGCTGAGCCGGGTGGTGGCGGTTCCGGCGCGGGATTGAAGCACGGCTGCCGCCATTTGAATCTTCTGGACCGACGTCGCGTAAACCCGGCTAGTTGCGCGCTTCAAGCGGAGCCGTCGCCATGATCACCGTCCATCACCTCAACGACTCTCGTTCGCAGCGGGTGCTGTGGCTGCTGGAGGAGCTGGGGCTGACCTATGAGGTGAAACGGTACCAGCGGGACGCGAAGACGATGCTGGCCCCGCCCGGGCTGAAGGCGATCCATCCCCTGGGCAAGTCACCGGTGCTCGACGACGGCGACGTGCGGGTGGCGGAGACGGGGGCCGTGGTCGAATACCTGCTGGAGAGCCACGGCGGCTCGGCCCTGCGCCCGGTGCGGGGCACGCCGGACGGGCGGCGCTTCACCTACTGGCTGCATTACGCCGAAGGCTCGGCGATGACGCCGCTGCTGCTGAAGCTGATTTTCAGCCAGATTCCCAGGCGGGTTCCGCTGCTGGCGCGGCCAGTCGCCAACGGGATCGCGCGCGGCATGAACGAACGTATGATCGATCCGCAGCTGGCGGCGCACATCGCGTACTGGGAAGCCGAACTGGCGCGATCCGAATGGTTCGCCGGCGAGGCCTTCTCGGCCGCCGACATTATGATGAGCTTCCCGGTCGAGGCTGCGGGCAGCCGCGTCGGCTACGGCCCGGACAAGCCGCGGCTGAAGGCCTTTCTGGAGCGCATCCACGCCCGCCCGGCGTACCAGAGGGCGCTGGAGCGAGGTGGTCCCTATAGCTACGCCTGACCCGGTCGGCGCCCCGGACACAGTCGGGCGAAACCCGGTCCCGTGTCCGGAACCGGACGGCAACCCCGGCAGGGGCGAAACGTTAACGTCCCATGCGCCTGAGAACCGTCCAAGTCATCGCCGCCCTGATCGCGGCCGTCGCCTTCGTCCTCGCCTTCATGGCGGCGGGCGTGTTCCTGGTCTCCAGCCTGTTCATGGCCGTGGGCCTCGCGGCCGTGGCCTGGCTGGCCTGGAGCCTGGTTCGTCGCGTCAAATTGTGGGGCGATATCCAGGGAATCCGGGCGCGCCGGCGAAAGCCCGTCGCATAAGCCATTCCGGCCGAACGCCTTGCCCCTTGAACCTTGAGGGCGGGCGCCCTACCCTTTTGGGCCGGTCGCGTGCGCCCAGCGACCTTTGTGCCGAGTAAGTCTCAGTCGGGCTAACAAGAAACTCACGACATATGGAAAAAGTGCCGATGACGGCCGAGGGCTATCGCGCCCTCGACGATCAGTTGAAGCAATTGAAGTCGGTCGAGAGGCCGAGCGTCATCGCGGCCATTTCCGAGGCCCGCGAGCACGGCGACCTGTCCGAAAACGCCGAGTATCACGCGGCCAAGGAACGGCAGGGCTGGATCGAGGGCCAGATCGCCGAGATCGAGGACAAGATCAGCCGCGCCCAGGTCATCGACGTCTCCAAGCTGAGCGGCGACCAGGTGAAATTCGGCGCCACGGTCACCGTGGTCGACGAGGACACCGAGGAAGAGGGCCGCTACCAGATCGTCGGCGAGCACGAGGCCGACGTGAAGCAGGGCAAGATCTCCGTGGCCTCGCCGATCGCGCGCGCCATGATCTCCAAGGAGGTCGGCGACGTGGTCGAGGTCAACACCCCCGGCGGGGTCAAGGCCTACGAGATTCTCAAGGTCGAGTGGAAATAGGCCGGTGACCCAGCCCTCCGAAACGCGCGCGCCTCTGGTCTCGCATGTTTCGGTCGGCGTCACGGACCTGCAGCGCGCCGGCATCTTCTACGATGCCGTTCTGGCGACGATCGGGGCGCGCCGGGTCATGGAGCACCAGGTGGGCATCGGCTACGGCCGGACCTTCCCGGAGTTCTGGGCCGCCCGGCCGCACGACGGCGAGCGCGCCGCCGCGGGCAACGGAACCCATGTCTGTTTCAACGCGCCCGACGCGGCGGCCATCGCGGCCTTCCACGCGGCCGGACTGGCGGCGGGCGGCCTTGACGACGGCGCGCCCGGCCCGCGACCGGACTATGCGCCGGGGTACCATGCCGCCTTCCTGCGTGATCCTGACGGCAACAAGGTCGAGGCCATGTGCTGGATCGCGCGCCCCGACGCGGCGTGACCCGCCCCCTGTCCATCTGGGTCGTCTCCGACGGCCGGGCCGGCATCGAGAACCAGGCGCTGGGACTGGCCGAGGCCGTGCAGCGGCTGACGCCAGCTGCGATCACCGTCAAACGCCTCCGCTGGCGCAAGGCCTTCGACAAACTGCCATCGGCGCTGAAGGCGCCATGGATGCTCGACCCCTCGTCCGACCCAACCGCGCCCGCCCCCGGCGAGGCATGGCCCGACCTGTGGATCGCCGCCGGCCGCGCCACCCTGCCGCTGTCGGCGCGGGTTCGCCGGCGGTCGGGAGGTCGGACGCTCGTGGTCCAGACCCAGGATCCGCGCTGGAGGATGGACGCCTACGACCTGGTCGTGTCGCCGGCCCATGACGAAGCGGTCGGCCTCAATGTGCTGTCGATCACGGGGTCGCCGCACAGAGTGACGGCGGCGCGGCTGGCCGAGGGCGCGGCGGCCTTCGAGGCCGTCCTGTCTTCCCTGCCCCGGCCCCGCGTGGCGGCGCTGATCGGCGGGCGCTCCATGGCGTTCGACCTGTCCGAAGCCCACGCCGCCGAACTGGCCGGCCGGATCGCGGATGCGGTCGCCCGGGCCGGCGGTTCGCTGATGCTGACCTTCTCGCGCCGCACGCCGGAGGCGGCGAAACAGGTCATGACGGCCCGGCTGGCCGCCCTGCCCGGCCTGATCTGGGAAGGGACCGGCGCAAACCCCTATTTCGCCTTCCTGCATTTCGCCGACCATGTGCTGGTCACCGAGGACAGCGCCAACATGGCGGCCGAGGCGGCCTCGACCGGCAAGCCGGTGCATATCCTGCCGATGGTTCCGCTGAAGTCCGCCGGCAAATTCGCCCGCCTGCACGCCGACCTGCGCGAGCGCGGCGCGGCGCGGCCGTTCGACGGAAGGCTGCAGGGCTGGACCTACGAGCCGCTGAACGAAACGGAGCGGGCGGCGCGGGCGGTGCTGGAAAAGCTCGCCCGCTGAGGGACCCTGGCCGCCGAGGGCCTTAGCCGCCGAGCGCCACGAAACCGCCGTTGGCGAAGCAGGACTTGCCATAGCGCAGCGGCTGACCGTCCTCGGCCATGACCCGGCCGCCGGCGGCCTCGAGCACCGCCTGCCCCGCCGCCGTGTCCCACTCGGACGTGGGCCCGGTGCGCGGATAGGCGTCGAACCGGCCCTCGGCGATCAGGCAGAATTTCAGCGACGAGTCCGTCCCCTGCCACTGCACGCAGCCGTGGCGCGAGGCGAGGCGTTCGGCCTCGACGTCGGTCATCGAATGGCTCATCACGGCCATGGGCGAGGCAGGACGGTCGCGCACCCTGATCGCCTGCCAGCCTTCGCCAAAGCGGCGGCGGAAGGCGCCGGCGCCGGGCGCGGCGCTGCGCCAGGTCGTGCCCGTGGCCGGGGCGGTGACCACGCCGGCGACCACCGCGCCCTTGTGCACCAGGGCGATGTTGACGGTGAAGCTCTCGCGGCCGTCGATGAAGCCGCGCGTGCCGTCCAGCGGATCGATCAGCCAAAACCAGTCGGCCGCCTCGGCCGGGGCGCCGTCGGCGGCGACGGCCTCCTCGGCCACGGTCTGGACGCCGGGATACAGCGCCTCCAGCCGTTCGAGGATCAGGGCCTCGGCCTCGCGGTCGGCGCGGGTCACGGGGCTGTCGTCGGCCTTGGCCTCGGCCACGACGCCGTTGCGCCAGTAGGGAAGGATGACGCGCGCGGCGTCCTCGGCGATGTCGGCCAGCGCCTCGGTCAATGCGCCCGAGGCGAGGTCGGCGGTCAGTCTTTTTGTCATGGGCGCTCCGATAGACTATCGGGACGGTTTGAAGAACCGGCAAATCAGGGCAGCGTTCGCGCGACCGATCCGCTGTTGTTTTCGAGCCCTATGACCGACACCGCCGCCCCTTCCGACCTTCCCGACGGCCAGGCCCTGGCCGCGCTCGTCGCCGGCAAGCTGTGCCACGATTTCATCAGCCCGGCGGGGGCGATCAGCTCGGGGCTGGACCTGCTGAAAGACCCCACCGCCCAAGACATGCGCGACGACGCCATGGGGCTGATCGAGGCCAGCGCGAAGAAGATGGTGGCGCTGGTGGCCTTCGCCCGGGTCGCCTTCGGGGCCTCGAGCTCGGCGGCGCGGTTCTCAGGCGCCGAACTTGGCGAACTGGTCGCCGGCCTGACCGAGGGCGGGCGGGCGACGCTCGACTGGCGCGCGGACGGCGGCGATTATTCGAAGGCGCAGGCTCGCGCACTTGTGAACCTCGCCTGGCTGACGGTGGCCGCCCTTCCGTCGGGCGGCGCGGCGGTGGTCTCGACCGAGCGCGGCGACCGCCTGAAGATCACCGGCGTGGCCGAGGGCGCGCGGGCCCGACTCAAGCCGGAAGCGGTCGCCGGCCTGGCCGGCCGGCCCCTGACCGAGGGCCTGCACGGACAGTGGATCCAGCCCTACTGGCTGTGGCTGACGGCGCAAGACGCCGGCGGATCTCTGGAGACCCAGACGGACGACGGCCGCGTCGCGCTGACTGTCCACATGCCTAACTGAACTTAAGCCGGTTTCCCAAGGACTCGTTAACCGGGATGCGGCGATTATAGCAGGTAAGCACACGCGGGCGTTGTGCGTCCTAGTTCCGAAAGCCACGGCCTTGACCCCCAGAACCTGCCTGATCGTCGACGACAGCCGGATCATCCGCAAGGTCGCCCGGCGCATCGTCGAAGGCCTGGGGTTCGAGGTCGACGAGGCCGCCGACGGGTCCGAGGCGCTGGCCTTCTGCGCCGGCGTCATGCCCGAGGTCATCCTGCTGGACTGGTCGATGCCGGTGATGGACGGCATGACCTTCCTGCGCCGCCTCCGGGCCCTGCCTGGCGGGGCCGCGCCCAAGGTGCTGTTCTGCACCATCGAAACGCGCGCCGAACGCATCGCCGAGGCCCTGTCCGCCGGCGCCGACGACTATGTGATGAAGCCGTTCGACGGCGAGATCCTGACATCGAAATTCGCCGAGGTGGGGGCCGTCTGAACCCATGTCGCCCGAGGACTTCGACCGCCTGCAGTCGCTGATGGCCTCGCGCGCGGGGTTCCGGCTGACGCGCGACCGGATGAAGCTGGCCGAGCACCGGCTGGGTCCGCTGGCCCGGCGCGAGGGCTATGAGACGGTCGACGCCCTGCTGGCCTCCCTCTGGGCCAGGCCGGTGGCGACGCTGGGCTGGGCGGTGATCGAGGCCCTGCTCAACCCCGAGACCTGGTTCCGCCGCGACCGGGCCAGTTTCGACACCTTCTCCGGCGAACTGCTGCCCGCGCTCTCGGCCGCCCGCGCCGGCGCCCCGGTCAAGGTCTGGTCGGCGGGCTGCTCGACCGGCCAGGAGACCTGGTCGCTGGCCATGGCGGCCATGGACGCCGGCTTCCCCGTTGAGGTTGTCGGCACCGACCTGTCGCAGCGCGCGCTCGAGAAGGCCCGCTCCGGCGCCTATACCGGCTTCGAGATCCAGCGCGGCCTCAGGGCCGGGACCATGCTGGCCTGGTTCGACCAGGCCGAGGACAACTGGATCGCCCGGCCCCAGCTGCGGGGCGCGGTGCATTTCGCCCGCGCCAATCTGCTCGACCCGCCCGCCGACGACCACCGCTTCGATGTGATCTTCTGCCGGCATGTGCTCGGCGACATGGACCCGGCCCGGCGGGCTCAGGCGCTGGACAACCTCGAGCGGCGGCTGGTCGACGACGGTTGCCTGTTCCTCGGCCGCGACGAGGCGCTCGAGGGCGACAGCATCGCCTTCCGCGCCGTGGCCGGTCGCAAGGGGCTGTTCGTCAAGACCGCCGCGGCCCTGCGCCGGGCGGCGTAGGCCGTCGGCGATTTGCGCCTTGCCCCCGCGACGGCGCCCCGCCTGGAGCGAAATCGGTTGAGTTGGACGGGTCGAACCCGGCTCAGATTTCGCTCCGCATTGAAACTGGACCATTTTTTGGATTCAGGTCGATTCGACCTGAAGCAAAAATGGTCTAGGCTGACAGCCCGTCAAGCAACGACCGGCCGGAGCCTGTCAGCGTGCACCTGATCCTCGGCGTGGTTCTTCTTGCGGGTCTGATCGGGCCGGCGACGAACCCGCAGACACCTCCCATCTTCCAGCCGGGCGCGCCGGGCGCCGGGTCGCGGGTGATCACCGCCCGCGAGGCGGTCGAGCTTAGCCGGACGGGTTTCGTCGACGCCGACGTCCGCTTCATGCAGCACATGATCGTCCACCACGCCCAGGCGGTGGAGATGGTCGAACTGCTGAAGACGCGCGCAGAATCGGACACGGTCCGCCGGCTGGGCGAGCGGATCGCCCAGAGCCAGGCGGCCGAGATGGCGCTGATGCAGGAGTGGCTGACCGGGCATGGCCAACCGGTGGCCGCCGCGGACCCGCACGCCGGACATCACGGCCACGCGTCCGGTCCGCCGGACCCCGACGCGGCGCTGATGCCCGGCATGCTGTCCCCGAACCAGATGCAGGCCCTCGCGGCCGCGAGCGGGCCGGCCTTTGACCGGCTGTTCCTGGAAGACATGATCCGGCACCATCAGGGCGCGCTCGACATGGTCGACGTCCTGCTGTCGGATCCGGACTCGGCCGAGGATCCGATGCTGTCCGAGTTCGCCAGCTCGGTGGTGGCGGACCAGTCCGCTGAGATCCTGCGCATGCAGTCCATCCTGTCCGAGCTTCGAAACCATTCATCCGAGGGGCGACCATGATCATCCGCAGTCTTCTGTTGAGCTCCGCCGCGGCGGCCGGCCTGCTGTTCGCGACCGCGGCCCAGGCCCAGGAGTCCGGCCAGACGCCGCCGGTCGGGACGGACGTCCGCTCCACCCTGTCCCCCGGACTGCACGACGCCGGCCAGGCCGTCTCCAACCTGACGCTTGAGCACTCCGTCCGACCGGCCCCGGGCTTCTTCGATCCGGAGGCCCTGTTCGCGCCGCCGACGCCCGAGGAGGCGGAGGCCGCGCAGGCCCGGGCGGCGGCTGTCGAGGCCGGAACCGCCGAGCCCCTGCCGCCCCCGAGATACAGCCCCCTCGCCTTGGCCAACAGCGACATGGCGATGTCGGACGGCCGGTTGTTCGTGGGCAGCTTCCATGGCTTCAACGCCTATGATGTGACCGGCGAAGGCGCGCCCGAGCTGGTCCTGTCGGTCGTCTGCCCCGGCGGCCAGGGCGACGTCTCGGTCCACGGCGGCCTGCTGTTCATGTCGGTCGAGCAGAACCGCGCCCGGCTGGACTGCGGCGTCAAGGACGCGGAGGGCGAGGTCAACGCCGAACGCTTCCGCGGCATTCGCATCTTCGACATCAGCGACCTGTCGGCGCCGCGCCAGATCGCCGCCGTCCAGACTTGCCGCGGCTCGCACACCCACACCCTGGTTCCGCACCCGTCGGACCCGAAGGTGCTGTACATCTACAACTCGGCCACCTCGGGCGTGCGCAAAAGCGACGAGCTGGCCATTTGCCAGGACGGCGAGCCGGGCGAGAACCCCGAAACGGCGCTGTATTCCATCGACGTCATCAAGGTGCCGCTGGACGCGCCTGAGCAGGCCGCGATCGTCAACCGCCCGCGCATCTTCGCCGACCGCGAGACCGGCGAGATCGCCGGCCTGTGGAAGGGCGGCCGCTACGGCGTGGCCGGTCAGGAAAGCGGTCCGACCAACCACTGCCACGACATCACCGTCTATCCCGAGCTGGACCTCGCGGCCGGGGCGTGCAGCGGCAACGGCCTCCTGCTGGACATTTCGGACCCGGAGAACCCGGCGCGGATCTCGGAGTTGTTTGATCCGGACATGGCCTACTGGCATTCGGCGACCTTCAACGCCGTGGGCGACAAGGTGCTGTTCACCGACGAATGGGGCGGCGGCACCTCGGCGCGCTGCCGGGCCGAGGACCCGCACAGCTGGGGCGCTGACCTGATCGCCACGATCGAGGACGGCCGTCTGGCAGGCCAGAGCTTCTTCAAGCTGCCCGCCGCCCAGGCCGCATCCGAGAACTGCGTCGCCCACAATGGCAATATCATCCCGGTGCCCGGCCGCGACCTGATGGTCCAGGCCTGGTATCAGGGCGGGGTGTCGATCGTCGACTTCACCGACCCGGCCCGGCCCGTCGAGATCGCCTGGTTCGACCGGGGCCCGATTGACGCCGAACGGCTGAAGGTGGGCGGCGCCTGGTCGGCCTACTGGTTCAACGGCCGCATCTACGCCAGCGAGATCGCGCGCGGCTTCGACGTGCTGCGTCTGAAGCCGAGCGAGCATCTGTCGGCGGCCGAGATCGCCGTCGCGGAGCGGGTGATGCAGGAGACGATCAATCCGCAGACCCAGACCCGCCCCGTCTGGGAGGACCACCCGGACGTGGCCGCCGCCTATCTCGACCAGCTCACGCGCTCGAACGGGATTGACGCCGCTCCGGCCGACCGGGCCCGCGCCGTGATCGATCAGTGGCGCCAGGGCGATTTCGACAAGGCGCGCGCGGCCGAACTCGCGAGGACCCTGGCGGCTGCGGCCGCCGCGGAAGCCGCCGCCGAGGATGGCGACAAGATCGACGCGGCCCGGCTGGCGTCGCTGGCGGGGGTTCTGGAAAGAGTCGCACGCTAGCGGGCGGAGGCGTTATCGCCGAAACGAAGAAGGCCCCGGTGGAAATACCGGGGCCTTTCTCTTTGTGGATCCGTCATGGCTCCCTCTTGAACAGGTCCTGGAAGATCAGCGGGCCCCAGGTGCGGTCGCGGGCGTGGACCAGGACGCCGCCCTCGTCGAGCCTTCCCAGATCGATAGGGGCGAAGCCGAGCCGCTCAGCCAGAGCCGCCACGGGCACGACCGCGTCGGGATCGTCGCTGGACAGGAAGACGACCCGGCGGCCGCCCTCGACGATCGGATCGGTCGCCAGGGTGGCCGCGATCAGATGGTTGAAGCCTTTGACGAACCGGGCGCCGGAGAACGCCTTCGCGGCGAAGGCCGAGGACGGCAGGCCGTCCAGCTCTTCGGGCGGGACGCCGAAGGTGTTGGTGGCGTCAATGACCGTCTTGCCGTCCCAGTTCGGCAGAGCCCCGGCGATCTCGCGGTGCTCCTGGAACGGGATCGCCAGGAGGATGGTGTCGGCCTCAAGGGCCTCCCGCAGCGACCGGGCGACGACCGTGGGGCCGATCGCCCGGGCCTGCGCCGTCAGCGCCTCGGGCGGACGCCGGCTGGCGACGGTCACCTCGATATTCCTGCGGGCGAAGGCGTGGGCGAGAGCTTGCCCGACCTTGCCGAAGCCGATGATTGCATAGCTCATAGTCGTCTCCTCAGGTTTTCAGATTTGCGCCAAGCCGCCATCGACGGCGACCTCGCTGGCGGTCATGAAGCTGCTGTCGTCCGACGCGAGGAAGGCGGCCACGGCCCCGATTTCGGCCGGTTCGCCCATGCGCTGGAGCGGATTCATCAAGGCGAAAGCCTTCAGGCCTTCCTCGCCCACCGCCTCCACCGCGAGTTCGGTCGCCATCGCCCGGGCGACAGCACGTTGACGCGGATTCCGGTGTTCTTCAGGTCCTCCGCCCACGTCCGCGCGAGGTTGCGCACCGCCGCCTTGCTGGCGCTGTATGCGCCGAACGCCGGGGCGCCCGTCGTGCCGGCGCTCGATCCCGTCAGGATGATCGAACCGCCCTCGCCCATCAGCGGCAGCGCCTTCTGGACCGTGAAGATCGTCCCCTTCACATTGGTGTCGAAGGTTTCGTCGATATGTTCGGCCGTGATCTCCCCGAGCGGCAGCAGACTGCCCGTCCCGGCGTTGGCGAAGACGATATCGAGGGTTCCGCGCTCGGCCTTCACCGCCGCGTAAAGCCGATCCAGGTCGGCCTCATTCGAGACCGAGCCCTTCACCGCGCGGGCATTGGGCCCGAGGTCGGCCACAGCGGCGTCGAGCGCTTCCTGCCGGCGGCCGAAGATGAAGACGAAGGCGCCTTCCTCGATGAAGCGCTTTGCCGCAGCGCGGCCGATGCCGGTCGCGCCGCCGGTGATCACGGCGGTCTTTCCATTCAGTCTGGTCATGTCATGCATCCTTGATTGGAGTTGTGCCGGTGATGGCATAGGTCATGGGAGTTCCTTGAGGTGAACGGTCTGCGGCTCATG
>DASRXE010000100.1:0-3631 GCA_035654315.1 Brevundimonas sp. | reverse complement strand
GCCCGGCTCGGCCAGGGTGCGGAAATACATCAGGTCCATGCCGTGGCAGGAGGCGCAGACCTCGCGATAGACCTTGTAGCCGCGCTGCAGCTGGCCCTGGTCGAAGGTCCCGAACGGGCCCTCGAACGAGAAGCCGCCGCTGCGCGGATGCTTGGCGCCGCCCGAGGCCAGGGCGGGCGAGGCCGAGATGGCCAGGCCGGCCGCCACGGCGATCAGGACCAGGGTCTTTTTCATCGACTGGATGTTCGTCTTGAGGGTCATGGTCGAGCTCAGCCCTTCTGCTCGGGCGAGTGAGGCGCAACATCCGGACCCGGCAGGACCGGTTCGGAGATGGTCGCCGGGATCGGCCTGGGGGTCTCCCGCAGGCCGACAATCGGCATCAGCACGAGGAAGAACAGGAAGTAGTAGGCCGTCAGCAGCCGGGTGAGCCACAGGTAGCTGTTCAGGGCGCCGTCGAAGAGGGTGAAGCTGGGCATGCCCGGGATCACCGGAGCGTCGGGCAGCTGCGCCCCGCACCAGCCGAGGCCGAGGCCGACCAGCACGAAGATGACAAAGAAGGTCCGCATGGCGGGGCGGTAGCGCATCGAGCGCACCTTGGACGTGTCCAGCCACGGCAGGATGAACAGCACGCCGATGGCGCCGAACATCGCCACCACGCCGCCGAACTTGTCGGGAATGGCGCGCAGGATCGCGTAGAAGGGCAGCATGTACCATTCGGGCACGATGTGCGCCGGGGTCTGCAGCGGGTTGGCCGGGATGTAGTTGTCGGCGTGGCCCAGGGCGTTCGGCATAAAGAAGACGAACAGCGCGAACAGGATCAGGAACAGGATGATGGCGAAGCCGTCCTTGACCGTGAAATACGGGTGGAACGGCACCGTGTCCTTGGCCATCCGGTCCTTCGGAATCAGGATGCCGACCGGGTTGTTCTGACCGGCGTGGTGCAGGGCCCACAGGTGCAGGACCACGCAGCCGGCGATGACGAACGGCAACAGGTAGTGCAGCGAGAAGAAGCGGTTCAGCGTGGCGTTGTCGATGGCCGGGCCGCCGCGCAGCCATATCAGGATCGGCTCGCCGACGACCGGGATGGCCCCGATCAGATTGGTGATCACCTCCGCGCCCCAGAAGGACATCTGGCCCCACGGCAGGACGTAGCCGAGGAAGGCCGTGGCGATCATCAGGAAGAAGATCACGCAGCCGACGATCCAGATCATCTCGCGCGGCGCCTTGTACGAGCCGTAGTAGAGGCCGCGCAGCATGTGCAGATAGACCGCGACGAAGAACATCGAGGCGCCGTTGGCGTGGGTGTAGCGGATCAGGTCGCCGCCGTTGACGTCACGCATGATCCGCTCGACCGAGGCGAAGGCCAGTTCGGTGTTCGGCACATAGTGCATGGCCAGGATGACGCCCGTGGCGATCTGCACCACAAGGCACAGGGCCAGGATGCCGCCGAAGGTCCACCAGTAGTTGAGGTTCTTCGGGGTCGGCAGCGCCATGTAGTCGGCGCCGAAGCGGACGATCGGCAGGCGGCTGTCCAGCCACTTCTCGACGCCGGTCTTGGGGACGTAGGTGGATTCGTGATCGCTCATCGTTCTCTCGCCCGTCCTCAGCCGATTTTCACGCGGGTGTCGGACACATATTCATAGGTCGGCACAACCAGGTTGATCGGCGCCGGACCTTTCCGGATGCGGCCCGAGGTGTCGTAGTGCGATCCGTGGCAGGGGCAGAACCAGCCGCCGAAATCGCCGGCGCCGAAGGTCGGCACGCAGCCCAGGTGGGTGCACGAGCCGATGACGACGAGATACTGCTGGTGGCCCGGCTTGACGCGGTCGGCGTCCGCCTGCGGATCCTTGAGGCCGGCCCGGTCGTCGGCGCGGGCGCGCTCGATCTCGGCCGGGGTGCGATAGCGCACGAACACCGGCTTGCCCTGCCATTTGATGACGACCTGCTGGCCCTCCTGGACCTTGGTCAGGTCGAACTCGATGGTCGACAGCGCCAGGGTGTCGGCGGCCGGATTCATCGAGTTGACCAGCGGCCAGACGGCCATGGCGCCCGCGCCCACCGCCGCGGCGCCGGCCGCGATGTGGATGAAATCTCTACGATTGGGATCCTGATGGTTCGGATCGCCCTGGTCTGCAGCCACCGATTCGTCTCCTGAGCCGTTGGCGGCGTCGCCACGAGGCGCGCCGCTTCAACGCTGTCGTTCCTTTAGCGAAATCCCGAATGGCTGGCCCGGCCCGGCTTTGCGGCGCATCGCCGCAACGTGCTGACGCTTCGTGAGAAACGCTCGCAATTCGAGCCGCGACAAGCCCCCGGGCCGCGCGTATGAGGGCCTTAGAATGCGTCTCGCCCTTTTTCAACCGGCCATTCCGCAGAACGTCGGCGCCTGCATCCGCCTGAACGCCTGTTTCGGGGTGGAACTGCACGTCATCGAGCCGACCGGATTCCGCTTCGACGACCGGGCGATGAAGCGCGCCGCGCTGGACTACGGGCCGTTGGGACACATGACGCGCCACGCTGACTGGGACGATTTCCAGCGTGAGCGCGGACCGGGGCGGCTGGTGCTGTTCACGACCCACGGGGCGACGCCGCTGGACGGATTTGCGTTTGAGGCCGGCGACACCCTGTTGTTCGGCAGCGAGACGAGCGGGGCGCCGGACTTCGTCCATCAGGCCGCCGATGCGCGGGTCGTGATTCCCATTCGGCCGGAGGCGCGCTCGCTGAACCTGTCGGTCAGCGCCGGGATCGCGCTGTGGGAAGGACTGCGGCAGACCCGATCGTGATTCACTCCGGCGCGCCCTCGTCCGGCAGCCGGGCGAGGCTCGGCCGTTCGCCGCGCTTGCCCGCCGCCACCGCCTCGACCGCGCGCATGACGCGCAGGACGTTCTCTCCGGCCAGCTTGCGGATGTCCGCCGCGCTCCAGCCGTTCGCCATCAGGGCGGCGAGGATGCGCGGATAGGCGTCGACGCCCTCCACCTCGTCCGGCAGGCTGCCGACGCCGTCGAAATCGCCGCCGAGGCCGACGTGGTCGATGCCGGCCACGTCGCGGACGTGCTGGATGTGGGCCACGACGTCCTCGATCCCGGCGCGGGGAGCGGGATGGGCCGCCATCCACGTCTGCAGGCCGGACCGGACGGCATCCGGGTCGCCGGGGTTCAGCGACTTCAGCCGCGCGTCCTCGGCGGAGCGGGCGGCGCCCCAGGCGCGCACCGTCTCGTTGATGAAGCCGGGCACGAAGGTGACCATGACCACGCCGCCGTCTTCCGGCATCATCCGCAGCACGCTGTCGGGCACGTTGCGGGCGTGACCCGTCACCGCCCGCGCCGACGAGTGGGAGAAGATCACCGGCGCCTCGGACACCCGCATGGCGTCCATCATCGTCTCCTCGGAGACGTGGCTGAGGTCGACCATCATCCCGAGGCGGTTCATCTCGCGAACCACCTCTTCGCCGAAGGCGTTGAGCCCGCCCCAGTTCGGCGCGTCGGTGGCGCTATCGGCCCAGCTGGTGGTGGCCGAATGGGTCAGGGTCATGTAGCGCGCCCCGGCGTCGTGGAACTCGCGCAGCAGGCCCAGGGAGTCGGCGATCGAATAGCCGCCCTCCGTGCCGATCAGCGATGCGATGCGGCCGGCGCGG
>DASRXE010000099.1:0-7631 GCA_035654315.1 Brevundimonas sp. | reverse complement strand
CCCAACCTGCTGGCCAACGGCTCGTCCGGCATCGCCGTCGGCATGGCCACCTCCATCCCGCCGCACAATGTCGGCGAGCTGATCGACGCCTGCCACCTGCTGCTGGAACGCCCCGAGGCGACGACGGAGGAGCTGGCCCAGATCGTCCCCGGCCCCGACTTCCCGACCGGCGGCGTCGCCGTGGAAGGCCACGCCGCCATCCTCGACGCCTATGAGACCGGCCGGGGCGGGGTGCGGCTGCGGGCCCGGTGGGAGACCGAAGATCTCGGCCGCGGCGTCTGGCGCATCGTCGTCACCGAGATGCCCTACCAGGTGCAGAAATCGAAGCTGATCGAAGCGCTTGCCGACCTGATCGAGAACAAGAAGGCCCCGCTGCTGGCCGATGTGCGCGACGAGTCGGCGGAGGACATCCGGCTGGTGCTTGAGCCGAAGTCGCGCACCGTGGAGCCGGAGGTGCTGATGGAGAGCCTGTTCAAGCTCTCTGATCTCGAGGTCCGCTTCCCGATCAACATGAATGTGCTGGACGCCACCGGCACGCCGCGCGTCATGGGACTGAAGGCTTGCCTGCAGGCCTTCCTCGACCATCGCCGCGAGGTGCTGATCCGGCGCGCCCAGTGGCGCATCGAGCGGGTCGAGAAACGGCTGCATCTGCTGGAAGGCTTGCGGATCGTCTTCCTCAACCTCGACGAGGTCATTCGGATCGTCCGCGAGGAGGAACAGCCCAAGGCGGTGCTGATCGCCAGCTTCGGCCTGACGGAGGCCCAGGCCGACTACATCCTCGACACCCGGCTGCGTCAGCTGGCGCGGATCGAGGAAATGGCGATCGAGAATGAATACAAGGCGCTGGCCGAGGAACTTGCGGCGCTGCAGGCGCTGTCCTCATCACCAGCGAAACAGTGGAAGCAGATCGGCAAGGACCTGGAGGCGACGCGCAAGGCTCTGGTCTCGCCGCGCCGCACGACGATTGCCGAGGCCGTCGATACCTCGGCGATCGCCTCGATCGAGGCCTTCATCCCGCGCGAGGCCATCACCGTCATCCTGTCCGAACGGGGCTGGATCCGCGCCGCCAAGGGCAAGGTCGACGATCCGTCGGAGCTGAAATTCAAGGAGGGCGACAGCCTCGCCTTCCTCGTGCCCGGCTATACGACCGACAAGCTTCTGCTGGCCGCCTCCGACGGCCGGATATTCACCATCGGGGCCGACAAGCTGGCTTCGGGGCGCGGCCACGGCGAGCCGGTGCGGTTGATGATCGACCTCGACGAGAAGGCCGAGATCGTCAACCTGCTGGCGCATCAGCCGGGCGGCAAGCTGCTGGTGGCGTCAAAGGCCGGCTACGGCTTCGTCGCTCCCGAGGACGACCTGCTTGCCCAGAAGCGCGGCGGCAAGCAGGTGCTCAATGGCGAGATGCGCGCCGTCATCCGCGTCGCCGGCGACCACGTCGCCACCGTTGGCGAGAACATCAAGGCGCTGATCTTCCCGCTCGCCGACCTGCCCGAGATGGGCCGTGGCAAGGGCGTCAAGCTGCAGTCCTACAAGCAGGGCGGCCTGGCCGACGTCACGGTGTTCAGCGCCGAGGCCGGCCCCGAATGGACCGACGGCGGCGGCCGCCGCCGCCAGTGGCCCGACTGGAAGGACTGGCTCGGCAAGCGCGCCGGGGCCGGGCGGCAGGGGCCCCGCGGCCTGAGGAAGTTCCGGTAACGCCGCGGAGGTGACTCCGATTTCACTTCGCAGCGCGGCCGTTAGCGGGAATACTGGCGCGGAAGGCCGTTCAGGCCGGGATGGGAGATCGATATGCTCACGACCCTGATCGTCATTGGCGTCATCGTCGCCGTGGTGCTGTTCGTCGTCGTCGGCGGCTATAACAAGCTGGTGGCGCTGGACCAGCGGGCGGACCAGTCGTTCGCCGACATCGACGTGCAATTGAAGCAGCGCCAGGACCTGATCCCCAACCTGGTCGAGACCGTGAAGGGCTACGCCACGCATGAGCGGGGCACCCTCGACGCCGTCACCCAAGCCCGCGCCGCCGCCGCCGGGGCCACCTCGGTCAACGACAAGGTCCAGGCCGAGAACATGCTGACCGCGACCCTGGGTCGGCTGTTCGCCGTCGCCGAGGCCTATCCCGACCTCAAGGCCAACACCAATTTCCAGCAGCTCCAGACCGAGCTGTCGGACATCGAGAACAAGCTCGCCGCCGCGCGCCGCTTCTTCAACAACGCCGTCAGCGAGTTCAACGCCGTGCGCCGCCAGTTCCCCACCGTCCTGTTCGCCGGCATGGTCGGCTTCGGCTCGGACAAGCCCTTCTTCGACGTGGGCGAGGCGGAGCGGGCGAGCATGAGCGCCGCGCCGCCCAAGGTGAATTTCCAGGCCTGATCCATGGGCGCCGTCGGGCTTCAGACCCACATCTGGGCGAACAACACGCGGTCGATCCTGCTGCTGGCCGCCTTCCCGGTGTTGATGATCGGCATCCTGTACGGGGTGCAGCTGATCCTGATGGGGTTCGGCTTTCTGCCCGGGACCGGCAAGGGGCTGGGCGACGACATGGCCTTGGCCGCGTCGTGGCTGGGGTGGACCGTGCCGTTGGCGCTCGCCATCGCGGCCGTCTGGTTCGCCATTTCCTACTTCGGGAGCCAGGCGATGATCGACGCCTTCACGGGCGCCCGAAAGGTCGAGCGCCGCACCGAGCCCGAGCTCTACAACCTGCTTGAAAACCTCTCCATTTCGCGCGGGCTGCGGACCCCGACGCTGCGCATCATCGAGAGCGACAGTCTCAACGCCTACGCCACCGGGCTGCATGAGGGCCAGTACAGCGTTACCGTCACCCGCGGACTGATGAACACCCTCAGCCGCGACGAGATTGAGGCGGTGCTGGCCCACGAACTGACCCACGTCATCAACAAGGACGTGCGGACCATGGTCATCGCCTCGATCTTCGCGGGCATCATCAGCGTCATCGCTGAACTGGTGTTCCGGGGGCTGATCTACTCCGGCCGCGGCGGGCGGCGAGACAACAAGAACGCCCTGCCGCTGATCCTGATCGGCCTGGCCTTCGCCGCCATAGGCTTCGTTCTGGCCATCGTCATCCGCATGATGCTGTCGCGCACCCGCGAGTTCGTCGCCGACGCCGGCGCAGTCGAACTGACCAAGAACCCCGACGCGATGATTTCGGCCCTGCGCAAGATCGAGGGCCGCTCCAGCGTCCGCGGGCCGGACGAGGTGCAGCAGCTGTTTCTCGACAATCAGCCCGACGGCCGGGGGCTTGAAGGCCTGTTTGCGACCCACCCGCCGATCCAGAAGCGCATCGACGCCCTGGTCAAGTTCGGCGGCGGAACCGATCCCGGACCGTGGTCGGGCGGAGAAGTCTACGAAACCTCGGTGCCCGCGGCGGGTTAGGGCAGTCGTTCCCAGCCCGTCCGGGTCAGTTGCTCCAGCGGGCGGAAGCCGGCCTTGTAGTCCATCTTGCGAGACCCCCGGACCCAGTAGCCGAGGTAGACGAAGGGCAGCGCGACCATCGCCGCCTGCCGAACGTGATCGAGGATGGCGAACCGGCCCAGGCTGCGCGCCTCCAGCGCCGGATCGAAGAAGCTGTAGACCATCGACAGCCCGTCCGAGAGCAGGTCGGTCAGGCACACCCCCACCAGATCCCCGGGCCCGCCGTCGGGGGAGGGCAGGCGGTACTCGATCAGATGGGTGCGCACCGCCGTGTCCTCGACCATGGCTACATAGTCGAGCCAGCCCATGGTGCTCATGCCGCCGCCCGGATGACGGCCGTGCAGATAGCGGCGAAGCAGGTCGAACTGCTCCATGGTGGCCTCAGCCTCGACGAGGTCACGGGTCAGATCATCGTTGCGCTTCAGGACTTTGCGCTCGGACCTTGAGAAACTGAATTCAGGCACAGGGAGGCGCACCGACACACAGGCGTCGCAGCCCTCGCAGGCCGGGCGGTAGGCGATGTTCTGGCTGCGCCGGAACCCGGCCTGGGTCAGTTCGTCATTGACGTGCGCCCCTTCGCTGAAGGGCAGGTTCGCGAACACCTTCCGTTCGGTCTGGCCCGGCAGGTAGGGGCAGGGGGCCACCGAGGTCATGTAGAAGCGAAGCTGACGCGTGGGTACGAACTGGGTCACGGGCGACAGCTCCCCACCCAAATCCGACGACAGTTTGGCGCCTTCAGCGACATTCGCCGATTTGACGCTGCGTCGCGCGCTGCGGCAAGTCCTTCGGCCCGACGCCTGAGCGGCGGGCGGCCCTTCACAGGCTGGTGTCCGTCGGCAGCACCGGCGCCTCGCGCAGCAGCACGATGGCAATCCGACGGTTGCCCGCCAGGGTCGGATCATCCGGGTAGAGGGGATCCGACCCCGCCTTGCCCGAAACCTGGTAGACCCGGTCGCCGTCGACACCGGCGGCCTGCAGGATCTGGCGCGAGACGTTGGCCCGCGCCGCCGACAGCGGCCAGTCGTTCGGACTCGTCGCGCGGTTCGAACCCGGCGCCGCCGAGGTGTGGCCGGTCACCGAAATACGGTTCGGCAGCTGGGTAATGACCTTCGAGATCGCCTGCAGCAGCAGCCGGGCGCGCGGGTTCGGCTGGGACGAGTTGTTCTCGAACATCGAGCGGCCCTCCTGATCGACCAGCTGGATGCGCAGGCCTTCCGGAGTCTGGTCGATGATCAGCTGCTTCGACAGTTCGGCCAGTTCGGGCATGGACTGCATGGCCTGGCGCAGGGATTCCGCGGCGGACGAGAACTCGGCGGCTTCGCGCCGGGCGATCTCGTCGCGCAGGGCCGCCTCGCTGGCGGCGGCGAGGCTGGGGCTCTGTCCCGCCTCCGGCGGCGCGTCCGGCGGGGCCTCCGGAGCCAGCTGGCTGATCACCGATTGCGAACCCGCCCCCTTGGCGCCGTCGTCGCCCAGGGCGGTCCCGCCCAACAGGCCGCCGGAGCCCGAGGTGGTCTCCGACACGCTCGCCGGGGCGAAATATTCCGCGATGCCCTGCTTCTGTTCCGGATCGGTCGTGTTGATCAGCCACATCAGCAGGAAGAAGGCCATCATCGCCGTCACGAAGTCCGCATAGGCCACCTTCCACGCGCCACCATGGTGACCGTGGCCGATGACCTTCTTGACCTTCTTGATGAGGATCGGACGATCGCTCATGGACATGGGGCGGGGGCCTTAACGCTGTTCGTTAGCCACACCATCGGCGGGGCGCGTTAAGAAGCCGTTTGCAATCGGTTTCCCGCGCTTGCCCACGCGGGAGCCGTCGCCTAGTCCTCGGACGTGAGCGCGCCGTACGATCCCGAATTCGACGTCACCGCCTTCCGGCGGGCCCTGGGCGGTTTCGCGACCGGCGTCTGCGTGGTGACCGCCCACACCGACGAAGGGCCGTTCGGCATCACCGTGAACTCCTTCACCTCCGTCTCGCTCAAGCCACCGCTGATCCTGTGGTGCCTCGACCGGGCGTCTTGGCGTCACGACGCCTTCGCCCGGGCGGACCGGTTCGCGGTGCACATGCTGCCGGTCGAGGATCGCGAGATGTCAGACCGGTTCGCCTGGGGCGTCTGCCGCCTGTCGTCGGACGAGTTCGACAGCTCCAGCCCGGAGCCGCCGCGCCTGAAGAACGCCCTGACCCGACTGGACTGCATCGCGCGCGAGCGCATCGTCATGGGCGACCACCTGACCATCGTCGGCGAGGTGCAGGGCTTCGAGACCCGGCCGGGCGACGCCCTGACCTATTATCGCGGCCGCTACGGGACCGCGGCCGAACCGCAGACATAGGAATCCGGAAATGAAGATCGGCTTCGCGGGCTTGGGCGTGATGGGCGCGCCGATGGCGGGCCATCTGGTGCGGGCGGGCCACCACGTCGCCGGCTTCAACCGGTCGCCGGACAAGGCGCGGACGTGGGCGGACGCAACGGGCGGCGGCTTCGCCGACAGCGTGGACGAGGCCGCCGCCGGCGCCGACCTGTTCATCCTGTGCGTCGGCAATGACGACGACGTCCGGGACGTGGCGGCCGCCGCCTTGGCTTCGCTCGCGCCCGGGGCGGTCATTGTCGATCACACCACCACCTCGGCGAAGGTGGCTCGGGACATGGCCGGCGCGGCGTCGAGGCAGGGGGTCTTCTTCATCGATGCCCCCGTGTCCGGCGGTCAGGCGGGCGCCGAGAACGGCCAGCTCAGCGTCATGGCCGGCGGCGATGCGGCGGCGCTGGCGCGGGTCGAGCCAGTCCTCATGCATTACGCGAAGGCCGTGAAGCACATGGGCCCGGCCGGCAGCGGCCAGCTGACCAAGATGGTCAACCAGATCGCCATAGCCGGCGTGGTCCAGGGCCTCGCCGAGGCGGTGCATTTCGCCCGGACCGCCGGCCTCGACACCGACGCCGTCTACGACGCCGTCTCAAAGGGCGCGGCGCAGTCGTGGCAGATGGATAACCGATGGAAGACGGCGGCGGCCGGCGAGTTCGACTTCGGCTTCGCCGTCGACTGGATGCGCAAGGATCTCGGGCTGGTGCTCGACGAGGCCCGGGCCAATGGCGCCCATCTGGCGCTGACCGCGCTGGTCGACCAATTCTATTCCGAAGTGCAAGCCATGGGCGGCGCACGCTGGGACACCTCGAGCCTGGCGGCCCGGTTGCAGGCGCGACCGGTGCGGGGCTGAGATGCTTTTCCAGGCGGGCCGTATAGATATCAGAAAATACGGGATAAACGTCCGGGATCGTCGTCCAGCCTACCCCATATTTCGCATAATATATCTTAGGCGCATTACAGACTCGCTGTCAGCCCCTCGCCAATTCGCGTCCCTCAGGCTACCCCTCGTCTGAACCAGGGAGCGACCATGGCGGGCCTGAAGGACAAGCGCGGCTTCATCGACAAGGACCGGCTCGACCTGTCGGAACGTCAGGCCGTCGAATGCTGGATGAAGCGCTGGGGCGTGACCCGCGACCAGATCGTCACCGCCCACCGCAAGGCCGGCCGCATGGTCAAGGACATCGCCGCCGAGCTGGGCAAGAAGCGCTAGAACCCGCGCGGCCTCAGATGTGCAGCACCCGCTGGTAGGCGTCCAGCGACGCCTCGTGCATGGCCTCGGACATGGTCGGGTGCGGATAGACGATGCCGTGAATGTCCTCTTCCGTCGCCTCCATGGTGATGGCGGTGACGAAGCCCTGGATCATTTCGGTGACCTCGGCCCCGATCAGGTGGGCGCCGATGAGCGCGCCCGTTTTGGCGTCGAAGATGACCTTCACAAAGCCCTCGATCTCGCCGGCGGCCACGGCCTTGCCGTTCACCCGGAATGGAAAACGCCCGATCCTGACTTCGCGCTTTGCCTCGCGGGCGCCCTGCTCCGTGATCCCGACCGAGGCGACCTGCGGCTGGGCGTAGGTGCAGCCGGCGATCGGCGAATGGATGTTGGGGGTCTTGAACGCGGCGATATGCTCGGCGGCGTGGATGCCCTCGTGCGAGGCCTTGTGCGCCAGCCAGGGCGCGCCGGCGCAGTCGCCGATGGCGTACAGCCCCTTCACATTGGTCTGGCAGTGGGCGTCGATGGCGATGTGGCCGCGATCCATGTTCACGCCCAGCGCCTCGAGCCCGATACCGTCGGTATTGGCGGTGATGCCGACCGCTGAAATGCACACCTCGGCCTCCAG
>DASRXE010000098.1:0-6081 GCA_035654315.1 Brevundimonas sp. | reverse complement strand
CCGCCCGTCGTCGTCCAGCCCGATCGACCCGGTCGCCACCTGCCCCAGCGGCCGCCCGCCGCCGACCTCGCCCATGGCCCCGATCATCGTCCGCTCATGCGCCAGCAGCGCCTTGGCCACGTCCCAGCCCCGGTTCAGCGTGCCGACAAGGTTCTCCTTCTCCACCCGCACGTCGTCGAAGAAGGTCTCGCAGAACGGGCTCTTGCCCGAGATCAGCGTGATCGGCCGCGTCGAGACCCCCTGCGTCGCCATGTCGAACAGTACGAAGGAGATGCCCAGATGCTTGGGCGCCTCGGGGTCGGTGCGCACCAGGCAGAAAATCCAGTCGGCCTTGTCGGCGTAAGACGTCCACACCTTCTGCCCGTTCACGATCCAGTGGTCGCCCCGGTCCTCGGCCCGCGTCTGGATCGCCGCCAGGTCCGACCCCGCGCCCGGCTCCGAATACCCTTGGCACCAGCGGATCTCGCCGCGCACGATCTCCGGCAGGAAGCGCTGCTTCTGTTCCTCGGTCCCGAACTGCAGCAGCGCCGGCCCCAGCATCCAGACCCCGAAACTGGCCAGCGGCGCCTGGGCGTCGATGCGCCGCATCTCCGACGCCAGCACCTTGGCCTCCTCGCGGCTCAGCCCGCCGCCGCCGTAGTCCTTCGGCCATTCCGGCGCCGTCCAGCCGCGCGCGCCCATCCGCTCCAGCCAGAGCTTGTGCGCCGGCGTTGGAAAGACCGCATTGCGCCCGCCCCAGACCCGGTCCTCGTCGCTCTTCACCGGCCCGCGGCACTCCGCCGGGCAGTTCGCCTCAAGCCAGGCCCGCGTCTCCGCGCGGAAGGTTTCGAGATCGGTCATGCGCGCATCTCCGTCCGCGTCCATGTCGGCAGCGTCTCACGGATGACGTTGCGTCAGGCAAGAGCCTCGCCGGCTACTTCCCGCCGGGCAGGAAGGGCGAGAAGGTAATCACCGTGAAGGTGTCGCGGATATTGGCCCGGGTCTGCACCGACTTCGTCACGAAGGTCCCGATGTCCATGTCCTTCGGCAGCTGGAATTTGGCCAGCAGGTCGTACTGGCCAGAAGTCGAATAGACCTCCGAGACGTGCTCGACGTTGTCCACGACGTCCGCCGCCACATCATTGGCGTGGCCCAGCTCGCATTTGATGAAGACGAAGATGGCGGTCATCATGGCGGCGGTCCCTCAGGTTCGAGGGCTTCCTCTAGCGGATGACAGCGTGGCGGGTAAGGGCGAAGCGGCGGTCGACTACGAAGCCGAATACAACAACCGCGCCCGCGTGCCCGATCATCCGGCGGTGATGCTGCGCTGGCGCGAGACCGCCGCGGCCGCCCGCGCCGCCCATCCGCCGCAGGAGATCGCCTACGGCCCCGGCGAGCGCGAAGTCATGGACCTGTTCTCCGCCGGCGACGCCGCCCCCGTCGCCGTCTTCCTGCATGGCGGCTACTGGCAGGCGCTGGACAAGAGCTGGTTCTCCGGCCTCGCCCCGGCGCTGTTGGCCCACGGCGTCAGCCTCGCCGTTCCCTCCTACGACCTCGCCCCCGCCGTCCGCCTCGGCCACATCCTGCGCGAGGTCCGCACGGCCGTCGAAACCGTGCGCGCCCGCACCAACGTCCGCCCCCTCGTCTTCGGCCACTCCGCCGGCGGCCATATGGCCGCCTGCATGCTGTCCGAGGCGCGCGCCTGCGCCGCCGTGGCCATCAGCGGCGTCTTCGACCTCGCCCCCCTGATCCCGACCTCGCTCAACGCCGCCCTGCGCCTCGACGCGCCCGAAGCCGCCGCCCTGAGCCCCATCCATTGGCCGGTTCCCAACGGCTCCACCCCCGGCGGCACGGTCCTCGACTGCGTCGTCGGCGCGGAGGAAAGCCCCGAGTTCCTGCGCCAGTCGCGGATGATGGCTGACCTGTGGGGCGCGCAGGGCGTCGACACCCGCTACGAGGCCTTGCCCGGTCTCAACCATTTCACGGTGCTCGACCCGCTGTTCGATGCGGACAGCGCGATGGTCCGTCGAATCGCAGATTTGGCCCGCTGAGCCGGATTCTCTAGCCAGCGGCGCCCTGTGCGGCGGGGGCTCGAGCCGGCCCGAACCGGTTCTCCCCTCGCGAAGGCGGCCAAGAGCCGATCGTGACCGTGACGGCCAGCGTCAGGAGAAGCATCAGGACCGTCTGGACCGAATCCGAATACGGCGCCGCGAATCCGACGCTTCCCGCAAAGCCCTTCACGAAGCCCAGAACGAAGCCGGCTGCAGCCGGAATCAGGGCCCAGCCCGCCCGGGCGTTGAAGTCGTGCAGGCGGCGACCGGCGATGAACAACCAAAACGGCAGGCTCACGAGCGACACCAGAACCGGTGAAATGAGCAGGCCGAGAATGAAATTGGCCACAAACAGACCAACGACCGACAGCCAGTACTCACCTCGACCGGAGCGTCCAAGAAAACGCCGCTTCAAGGTCTCGAACATGCGCCGCCCCCCTTGGCCGCGATCAGGGTATCGCGCCGCGGGGGACGGTCAAGCTCGCCGTCGCAGGCATGGCGGCCATCGCCGCCCGCCCCTATCGCTGCGTCTCGGTGTTCCGCACTTCCAGCCCGTCGTCGCCGGCGCGGACGGAGGTTTCCTCGGTCGTCGTGGTCGCGTCGTCGACCGTGTCGCGGGTCTCGTCGGCCACGTCGCCGGCGGCGTCGCGGGTCGCGTCGGCGACATCGCCGGTGGTGTCGCGCACCTCGGCGCCGGCGTTCTCCATCGCCTCTCCGGTGGTGTCCGCGGCGTTGTCGGCTTCCTGCTGGGTGCAGGCGGCCAGCGGCGCGGCGACGAGGGCGGCGGCGAGGGCCAGTCGGGTCAGGGTGTTCATGGAAAGTCTCCTTCCGGGTTGCGCAACGGGGATGGTCATTGCCGGGGCGGGATGGCTTCGCCGGCCACCTGGCCGACGGTTCCAACGGTGTTGTCGACCACGCCGCCCGGCTGCAGCGTGGTGTTGGCGACGTCGCCGACTGTTCCGACGGTGTTGTCCACCGTGGTCAGCAGCCGTTCGAGAATCTCGGGATTGCGGTCGATCGTGGTCAGCGTGCGGTCGATGATCTGTTTCACATTGTCGAGACGGACCTTGAGCAGCACCTGGGCCTCGACGCCCTTGATGGTGATCTTGACGTTGTCGACCGAGACGTCGGCGCCGGCCTTGAGGAACAGCAGATTGGCCAGCCGCGCCTCCAGCGCCAGATGCGCCTCAAGGTTCTCCACCTCGATGGTGATCTCCTCGACCGACAGATTGGGCACGTCCAGCAGGACGTCGGGTTCGGCCGCAATCTCCTCGGGCGTCTGCGGTTGCGACTGCGCCGACACGGGCGCCACCGGCGGAACCTGCGAGGGCGGCGGGGTCTGCGCCTGGGCCGCGCCAGCGGCGAACAACAGGGCGGCGGCGGCGCCGCCGGTCAGCAACAGCTTCATTCCGGGTCTCCTTGGGGTGTCTCGGTTGCGGGAGCCGTCGGGCCGGCCTCGATTTCGATCCGGGGCACGGGCGCCGCGATCGTCGCCTCACCGCGCAACCGCCATTCGACGTTGCGGAAGGTGCGCTGACCGGGAATCGGCCGGGGCAGGCCGGTGGTCAGATTCTCCTCGACGATCGTTCCGGTCGGCTCGCTCCACGCCCGCACCGAGACGCTGCCGACCTGGCGCCAGCGCACCTCGTCGGCCCGCGCGGTGATCGACAGGCTGATATCCGGCTCCGTCGGCGGGGCGGAGGCCGGCGCCGCCTGCGGCGACGCCGTCAGGAAAAGTGTCAGCAAGGTGGCGATCATGGGCGGAAGAAGCCGCCGGACGCCGGTTCGGTTCCGAACCTCGTTCACACGGTTTGAAGGCGGCTCCCTTGACGCGCCCGGTCGCGCGGCCGAGTCAGGACCGACCAGGGAGACTTCCATGCGCCACAACCGCCTCGCCGTCCTCACCGCCCTCGAAGCCCAGGGCGTGGCCCCTGTCTTCTATCACTCCGACCCCGAGGTCAGCATCAACGTCATCCGCGCCTGCGCCCGCGGCGGGGCGAAGGCAATCGAGTTCACCAACCGCGGCGACTTCGCCGTCGATCTGTTCGGCGACATCGCCCGCGAGCTGCAGAAGACCGATCCGGACGTCATCCTCGGCATCGGTTCGGTGATCGACGCCGGCACGGCCTCGCTCTACCTCAACCGCGGCGGCCGCTTCGTGGTCAGCCCCTGCTTGGTCCCCGAGGTCGCCCGGGTCTGCAACCGGCGCATGACGGCGTACTTCCCGGGCTGCGGCTCGGTCACCGAGATCGGCCAGGCCCACGAACTGGGCTGCGACATCGTCAAGCTCTTCCCCGGCGCCAGCGTCGGCGGCCCCGACTTCGTCAAGGCCGTGCTCGGCCCCATGCCCTGGGCGAAGATCATGCCCACTGGCGGCGTCGACCCCGACGAGGCCTCGATCGCCAAATGGTTCGGCAGCGGCATCGTCGCCGCCGGCATGGGCTCCAAACTGATCACCGACGCCGCGGTGAAGGCCGGCGACTGGGCCGGGATCGAGGCGCAGGTGAAGAAGACCGTCGACGCGATCGCCGCGTTCCGCGCGAAGTAATCCTCCCCGCCGGGGGAGGGGGACCACGCGCAGCGTGGTGGAGGGGGTCTGATCCAGCCGCCGGCGGATGAGGCAAGCCCCCTCCACCGCTTCGCGGTCCCCCTCCCCCGCTCGCTACGCTCCGGGGGAGGAAAGCCCCAGCGTCGGACTGTTCAGGTCCAGCGCCGCCGCCGGGATCACCACCAGATCCGGGTGGGCCGCCCTCAGGTCGTCGACGAACATGTCCGCCTGCCCCACGACCACCACCACCGCCTCGTCCGCGCTGACGATGCCGGCCGCCGCCCGCAGGCTCTCCGGCGTGGTAGCCGCAATCTTCTCAGGATAGCTCTCGATCTCGCTCAGCGGCAGGCCGTCGATCACCGCGCCGGCCAACACCCCGCCAAGGCCGCCGGTGGTCTCAAGGGCGCGCGAGAAACCGCCGGTGATGAAGGTTTCGCGGTCGGTCACCGCCTGGGCTTCCACCAGCTCGCGCCCCAGCCGGTCGAACTCGGCCAGCACCAGGGCGACCACCTCGGCGGCGCTCTCGTTCTTGGTCTGGGTCGAGGCGACCAGGGCGCCGCCCTCGGCCCGGGCGTCCAGGCTGGAATAGGCGCCGTAGCTGAGACCGCGCTTGGCCCGGATTTCCTGGAACAGCCGTCCGTCCTGACCGGAGCCCATGACCGCATTGGCCACGGCCAGGGGATAGTAGGCCTCGTCGGCCCGGCGTGGTCCGCGCACCGCCGCGGTTACGGCCGCCTGTCCGGCGCCGGGCATGTCGACCACCACCACCCGGGGCGCCGTCGCCGTGCCCGCCCGCCCGGTCACGATTGGAGCGGGGATGGACGGGCGCTCCCAGCCGCCCAGGGTCGTCTCCGCGAAGGCGAAGGCCGCTTCCGGCTCCATGCCGCCGGTGATGATCAGGGCGGCGTTGTCCGGCCGCCACCAGCGGTCGTGGAAGGCGACGATCTCGTCGCGGGTCAGGGCGGCCATCGAATCCGGCGTGCCGGAGCTTGGCGCGCCGTAGGGCGCGTCTCCATACACCAGACGGTCCAGCACCAGCGAGGCCAGCGGCCCCGGCTGGCGCAAGCTGACCTTCAGGGCGTTGACCGCCAGCGTCCGGGCGCGCGCCACCTCGTCCTCGGCGAAGTCGGGGCGTTGCACCACGTCGGCCAGCACCGCGCCTGTCGCCTCGGCCGAGGTCGACGGCGCCGAGACGAACAGCTGGGTCGCGTCCGACCCGGCGCCGCCGCCGATGCTGGCGCCCAGGGCCTCCAGCGTCTGGGCGATCTCGGGGGCCGAGCGGCCGCCGGCGCCCTGCGACACCAGGTTGGCCGTCATCGTGGCCAGGCCCGGCCGGTCCGCCGGGTCCGCCGCCGCGCCCCCGGCGATGACCAGCCGCGCGTTCATGATCGGCAGGTCGGTCGATTTCGCCACGATGACCCTGAGGCCGTTCGGCAGGGTCCGCTCCACCACCTGCGGCGTCGCCATCGCGCGGACCTCGCCCAGCGGCGGCGGGGCCATCCG
>DASRXE010000097.1:0-3629 GCA_035654315.1 Brevundimonas sp. | reverse complement strand
ACGCTGAACCGGGGCTGGGACGTGGCCAAGGCGCTGCTGGCGCATGAGCGGACGATGATCGGGGCCATGGGCGAGGTCGGCGGCGGGCGGCCGCTGGGGCAGGTGGCGACCGGGTCGATCGGGCTGGACGACGACGGGCGGCTGGACGAGCCGATGCTGCGGGCGCGGATCGCCGAGCTGGAGGTGGACGCCGCGGCCTTCCGGCTGGCCATGGAACGGACCGGGGACCAGGTGAAGGCGGGGCAGGCGCATCCGGCCATCGCCTCGATGCTGAAATACTATGGTTCGGAGCTGAACAAGCGTCGCCACGAACTGCTGATGGCGGCCGGCGGGTCGGACGCGCTGGAGTGGGAGGGCGAGCGGTCGCGCGAGGGGGCGATGGCGCGCGACTGGCTGCGCACCAAGGCCAACTCTATCGAGGGCGGGACGAGCGAAGTCCAGCTGAACATCATCGCCAAACACCTGCTGCAACTGCCGGGGGCGTGATGACCCATTCTCTCACGCCGTCATCCCGGCCTTGTGCCGGGGGATCCATACGTGCCGGGGGCGACCGGGCGATGGCGGTGTTCATGGATGGCCGGGACAAGCCCGGCCATGACGAGGAAAGAGTAGCGCCATGCCGCTGATCCTGACCGAAGAGCAGACCATGCTGAAGGAGGCCGCGGACGGCTTCCTGCGCGAGAACGCGCCGATCGCGCATCTGCGGAAGCTGCGCGACAGCCGCGATCCGGACGGGGTGTCGCGCGAGCTGTGGCGGGCGTTCGGGGAGATGGGGTTTGCGGGGGTCGTCATCCCGGAAGAGCACGGCGGCTCGGGGCTGGGCGCGGTCGAGGCCGGGGTGGTGGCCGAGGCGCTGGGGCGGACGCTGACGCCGTCCCCGTTCATGGGATCGGGGGTGCTGGCGGCGACGGTGCTGATCGGCGGCTCGGACGAGCAGCAGGCGGCGTGGCTGCCGAAGATCGCGACGGGCGAGGCGATCGTCTCGCTGGCGGTGGACGAGGGGCCGAAGCACGCGCCCGTGCGGATGGCGGCGACGGCCGAGCGGTCGGGCAACGGCTTCCGGCTGAACGGGGCCAAGGGCTTCGTGCTCGATGGCCATGTCGCGGACGCGTTGATCGTGGCGGCGCGGACAGATGACGGGCTGGGGCTTTTCCTGATCGATCCGTCCACGGACGGCGTGACGGTCGAACGGACCGTGATGGTCGACGCGCACAACGCGGCGCGGGTGACGCTGACGGACGTCGAGGTCGACGCGGATGCGCTGATCGGTTCGGTCGAGGGCGGCGAGGCATTGCTGGAGGGGGCGCTGAACCTCGGCCGGGCCTGCGCGGCGGCGTCGCTGACGGGGGCGGGGGACCAGGCCTTCCAGACGACGCTGGAGTATCTGCGGACGCGGAAACAGTTCGGGAAGCCGATCGGCGAGTTTCAGGCGCTGCAGCACCGGGCGGCGCACCTTTTCTCGGAGATCGAGATCGCCCGGGCGGCGGTCATGGGCGCGCTGCAGGCGCTGGACGAGGGGCGGGAGAGCGCGCCGTTGGCGGTGTCGGTGGCCAAGGCAAAGGCCGGCCGCGTGGCCGAGCTGGCGGTGCAGGAGGCGGTGCAGATGCACGGCGGCGTCGGCATGACTGACGAGTTCGACGTCGGCCTGTTCATGAAGCGGGTGCGGGTGCTGAACGAACTGCTGGGCGATGCGGGCTTCCATCAGGAGCGGATGGCCAGGAGCCAAGGGTTCTGACAGGGTGGCGGGGTGTTGATCGCTGCTCTCGCCGCCGCCGCCTTCGTGTCGTCGCAGGATGCGCCGCTCGTGAACGGCGTGATCGAGAAGCCCGACTGGGTCCAGACGCCTACCGCCCACCAGTTACGGCCCCCCGAGGTGACGGAATGGCCGTCGGCGGGTTCGGTCCAACTCCTGTGCACGGTGCGTCCGGATGGCTTGCTTACGAGCTGCATAATCGAAGAGATCACGCCAAGCGACCGACGGGTCGGCCCTTGGGCATTGGGTCTGGCGCGATATTTCCGCCATCGGCCGCAACTCTGGGACGGCGGACCGGTGTCCAGTCTGAAGGTGCGCTTCACCATCCGCTGGAGCGGCGCGGAGTAGTTCTCGCAAGCCGGAGCGACCCCTCATCCGACCTCGCTTCGCTCGGCCACCTTCTCCCGCAAGGGGAGAAGGGCTAAGTCAGGCTCACGGGAGACGACGCACCATGACGACGCGAGCCAACGCGCCTGCCTACATGCCGGGGTTCGGCAACCACTTCGCCACCGAGGCCGTGGCCGGGGCGCTGCCGGAGGGGCGGAATTCGCCGCAGCGGGCGCCGATGGGGCTGTATGCGGAGCAGTTGTCGGGGACAGCGTTCACGGCGCCGCGGAGCGAGAACCGGCGCTCGTGGCTGTACCGGTTGAGGCCGTCGGCGCAGCATCCGGCCTACCGGCCTTTCGCGCAGGGGCTGGTCCGATCGGGGCCGTTCCACGAGGCGCCGCCGTCGCCGAACCGGATGCGCTGGGACCCTCTGCCCATGCCCGAGGCGCCGACCGACTGGGTCGAGGGGCTGGTCACCTACGGCGGCAACGGGGATCCGGAGGCGGGTCTCGGGACGGGGATACACCTGTATGCGGCCAACCGTTCGATGACGGACCGGGTGTTCTATTGCGCCGACGGCGAGCTGTTGATCGTACCGCAGCAAGGCGAACAGGCCTTCCTCACGGAGTTGGGACGGATCGACGTCCGGCCGGGCGAGATCGTGGTCATCCCGCGGGGGGTGCGGTTCCGCGTCGAGTGTTCAGGGCCGATCCGGGGCTATGTGTGCGAGAACTACGGAGCGGCGTTCCGACTGCCGGACCTCGGGCCGATCGGCTCGAACGGACTGGCCAATCCGCGCGATTTCCAGACGCCCGTCGCGGCCTTCGAAGATGTCGACCGCCAGACCGAATGCGTGCAGAAATTCGGTGGTCGGCTGTGGAGCACCACCTTCGATCACAGCCCGCTGGACGTGGTGGCCTGGCACGGCAACAACGCACCCTGCAAATACGATACGGCGAAGTTCAACACGATCGGCACGGTCAGCTTCGACCATCCGGACCCGTCGATCTTCACGGTCCTGACCTCGCCCAGCGACACGCCGGGGACCGCCAACGCCGACTTCGTGATCTTCCCGCCGCGCTGGATGGTGGCCGAGGACACCTTCCGGCCGCCGTGGTTCCATCGCAACGTGATGAGCGAGTTCATGGGGCTGGTGCACGGCGAGTACGACGCCAAGGAGGGCGGCTTCGCCCCCGGCGGCGCCAGCCTGCACAACTGCATGAGCGGCCACGGGCCGGACCAGGCCAGCTACGACAAGGCCGTCAAGGCCGACCTCAAGCCGGTGAAGATCGAGAACACCCTGGCCTTCATGTTCGAGACGCGCATGCCGATCCGCACCACGGAATGGGCGCAAACCTCGCCGACCATGCAACTGGACTACGACGACGTGTGGACCGGATTCGAAAAGGGACAGGTGAAATGAAGCGTTTGATCGTCGTCGCGGCCCTGCTGGCCGCCGCCTGCCAGCCGCTGCCGGCGGAGGATGCAGGCCCGCAGCCGACGGGACAGGTGGTGACCGACGTCGACACGACCGATGTGCCGCCGCCGG
>DASRXE010000096.1:0-13278 GCA_035654315.1 Brevundimonas sp. | reverse complement strand
CGGTTGATCCTTCGGGTCAGGGATTGGGCGTCCCCCGCCATGCCGATGGCGGCGGGCTGTCGGAAATCGGCGGCGAGGCCGACCAGGGCGCGGGCGTAGGTCCGGCGGTCCACGGCGGCGAGCGCGGCGGCGTCGGCGGCGTCTTCAGTTCGGCTCGCCAGCGTGGCGTGCAGCAGCCAGACCAGAGGGCTGAACCAGAACAGGGCGAGGGCCAGGCGGGACAGGCCGAGAAATAGCCAGTCGCCCCGGCGAACGTGGGCCAATTCGTGCGCCATGACGGCGTCGGCGTTGTCGGGACGAACGAGACAGGCCTTGCCGATCAGCACCACGCCAGGCGGCAAACCCCAGCTGAGCGGGGCTTCGACCCGCGCAGAGGCGACGAGCCGCGGCCGCTGACGGCGACCGAAACGCTCCAGCGGCGCGGTCCAGACCTTGTCGGTCACAGGCGTGCCGGAGCGGGTCCAGCGCCAGAGCGTGATGACACCAAGAGCGAAGCGTCCGAACACCACCAGGGCGCCCAGCGCCCAGACGCCGACGGCGATCTCCATCATCGACGGCGGCCGGATCGACCCGGAGAGCGACAGGCCCTCGACCGGCGTCACCGTGCCCTGCCAGACAGGCGTCGGGACGGTCGTCGGCTCGACGGTCGCCGCGGGAAGGAGCGGAAGTTGAAGCGCCGGCAGCAAGGCCATGATCAGCGGAAGCCCCAACAGCACGCAGACGGCGGCGCGCAGCACGTCCACCCGATCCGCCGGCGGCCGGAAGCCCAGCGCGGTGGACAGCAGCAGGCCGGCGCCGGCGATGACGCTCGACTTGCAGAGCAGTTCTAGGATCAGTTCGGCGCTCACGACCCACGCTCCCGCGCTTCATCAATGGCGCGCTCGAGCGCTTCAAGCTCTTCAGGCTTGAGCCGCTGGGTCAGGCCCAGCAAGGCGGTGGCGGCCATCGCCGCCGAGCCGGCGAAAAAGGTGTCGACGGTCCGGCGCAGGGCGCTGGCGGCGATCGCCTCCGGGCGCGGCGACGGACGGTAGATGAAACCCTCGGCGTCGGCGGTTCGTCCCACCAGCCCCTTGGCCTCGAGCCGGGCCAATAGCGTTCGGACGGCGGAGTCGCTCAGATCGCCGCCCATGGCGTTTCGGACGGCGCTGACGGCGCCCTTCTTGAGGCGGCAGAGAGTCTCGAAGACTTCTCGTTCGCGGCGCGGCAGGGTCTCGATCATCAAGGTCCACCATCTCGGCGCTACATACGTAGCGCGACACTTGTAGCGGAAGTGGTCCAGAATGTGGCGGCAGGATGAACTCGGCGTAAGGGAGGAAAGCTACCGCTCGCGCACAAGGCCCATCAGGAACGCCGCCATCACGCCGAGGCCGGCGAGGAGCAACAGCAAGGGCCGGAAACCGCCGAGCTGCAGCGCCGCATAGGCCAGTCCCGGCCCAAGGATCGACGGCAGGGTGTTGGTGAGGTTGAGCACGCCAAGGTCCCGGCCCCGATGATCGGGCGATGGCAGGAGCTGCATCGCATAGGTCGACTGCAGCGCCAGGAAGATGGCGCTGCTGGTCGCGAACAGGCCATAGCCCCACGCCGCGACCGCCCAGTCCGGGAAGAACGCCATGAGGCCCAGGCCGGCCGCCGACGTCACGGCGGCCCCTTGCAGGAACGGCTTGCGCGCCCGCACGACATCGGAGAGTCGCCCCAGCAGGACCGATAGCGGGACCGTCACGGCCGCGGCGACGCCGCACAACCAGGCCACGCGAACCGCCATTCGCTCGGACGCCAGCCGCGCCCCTCCAACCTCGACGGTCTCGAAATAATAGAGGAGGTAGGCGAACAGGATGGCGCCGGCGACCTGCACCAGCAATCGCGCGCCCCAGATGGCGGCCATGTCTCGCGCCCGTCTCGCCCGGACCGCAGGCGTCGGCGCCGTCAGCGGAGGCGTGGCCGCGCGGGCGCGGAAAACCACAAGGAACGGCGCCACAAGAACGGCCACGAGGGCGACCGTCACGGCCAGCCGGGCGTCCGGTGACGGCGCCGCCATGACCACGACGCCACTGAGGGCGCCCAACGGATAGGCGGCGCCCATCAATCCACCCAGCAGCCCCTTCTGCGCATCCGGCGCCTCATCCGCGGCGAGCGCCGCCAAGGGCGCCAGCATCAGGTTGAGGCCCGTCTGGAACAGGGCCACGGCGAGCAGGATTCCCAACAGCGTATCGACCGCGCCCAACAGGCCGTAGGAGGCGCCGGTGGCGACGAGGCCCGCGAGAATCCAGGGCCGGCGCCCGCCGGGTCCCCGGGCGAACCGGTCGCTAAGGGCGCCGGCGGCGATGTTGGTGACGCTGGCCGTCACCGCCCCGGCCAGGACGGCCAGCGACAAGGCGCCGACCTTGTCCTCCAGCCCGATCGCGGCGATGCGAAGCGGCAGGAGCAGCGTCAGCAGCGGCGTATAGGCCACCACGCCGCCGCCCCACGCGAGGGCGTACAGCACCAGCCAGGCAGGCGGCCGGCGGAACTCGGCCGAACCGCCGGCGGCGGTCACCGGCGCAGCCGGCCGGTCGAGCCCCGCATGGCGAAACCGAACGGCGTCACCATCCGCTCCGGCAGGTCCGGCGCCTTGGACTTGGCGCGGATCAGAAGATCGGCCGCCGCCGCGGTCATGGCGGCGATCGGTTGGACGACGGCGGTCAACGGCGGGTGGCTGAAACGCACGATCGGCGTGTCATCGAAGCTGACGATCGAAAGATCATCCGGCACGGCCAGGCCTGACGCCTTGGCGACGGCGAGCGTCGCCAGCGCCATCTGGTCATTGCTCGCCACGATGCCGGTGGGCGGGTCGGCCAGACCCAGCAGTTGTCTCGCAGCGGCTTCGCCCGAGCCGTAGGTGAAGTCTCCGCGCCCGACGAGAGCCTCATCGATCTCAAGGCCTCGCGAGGCCAGCGCAGATCGATAGCCGGCGAGTCGGGCCCCGCTCAGGGTGTACTCGTCGCTGCCGGTGATGAAGCCGACCCTGCGGTGGCCGAGGTCCAGAAGGTGGCCCGTCGCCGTCTCCGCCGCGCCGGCATCGTTCATCGATATGGCGAAGCCCGACCCCGCCGTCTCGGAGCCGATCCGGGCGAACGGAAGCCCCTGACGGACGAGAAGCTCGGTGATCAACGGGTTGTCGGAGTGGGGCGGCGTCAGGATCACCCCGTCCGGGTGCAGGGCCGACAGCGCTGCCTGGACCTCTCGTTCGACCTGCGAAGAATGGGTGTCGATCAGCTCGAAGATCATCCGGTAGCCGGATTCGGCGCACTTCAGCATGCCCCCCAGCAGCATCTGGTCGACCCAGTCGGTCCCCTCCCCCGAGCGCCAGGCGTCGATGGTCCGGTCCCGGTCGTTCAGCGCCATCAGCAGATAGGAGCGAGACCCACCCATGCGCCTCGCGGCGATGCTCGGGACGTAGCCGAGTTTCGCCACGGCGGCGTGGACCCGCTCCTGCACCTGCGGGCGGACATTCGGGGCGTTGTTGATCACCCGCGAAACGGTCTGTAGCGACACCCCCGCCTCGGCAGCCACGTGCTTGATGGTGACGGCGCGGCGCAATGGTTCAGTCCCCAACCTTACGGTTCCCGGCATTGTGTCAGGCTTGGCCGTACCCCCGCAAGCCGCCTCATGCCGACCGGGCCGCGGGTTCTGGCGGGGCCGCGGCGCAATGGGCGGCGAGGAACTCGGCGTGGGTCGGCAGCCGGGACACGAGATGCGCCAACCCCTCCCGGGCGCCCTCCAGCTCGCCGGGGACGCGCTCGAACGGAATGCGGTCGACGAGCGGGTGCCAGCTGCGCGGGACCACCCCCATGCCGTCCAGGATCGACTGCCAGTTGGCGTCGCGGAACAGTTCATCGACGCCCTCGGCCAGCGAGCCGTTGACCTTGAACAGGTCGAGCTTGCGCTGCAACGAGGCTGGCAACTCCATGGCGCGGCACTCCCGCCAGAACGCCGTGTCGTCCCGGCGGGTGGTGCAGTAGTGCAGGACGACGAAGTCGCGGATCTCCTCGTAGTCCGTACTCATCCGGCGATTGTACTCGTCAATCAGGTTCTGGTCGCAGTCGGCGTCAGGCAGGTAGCGGAAGAAGAAGTCCATGCCGCGGTAGACCAGGTGGATAGCCGTGGATTCCAGGGGCTCGATGAAGCCGCTGGCGAGGCCGAGCGACAGGACGTTGCGACTCCACATCCGCTTGCGCACGCCGGTCCGGAACGGCACCACCATCGGCGGGGCCACCGGCTCGCCCTCGATCTGGGCCATCAGCACGGAGGTCGCCTCGTCGTCGCTCAGGTGGCGGCTGGAGAAGACATGGCCGTTGCCGGTGCGATGCTGCAGCGGAATGCGCCAGCGCCAGCCGTGATCCTGGGCGTGAACCAGGGTGTAGGGCGCGGGCGGGCCGATGTTCTCCGTCTGGACCGCGATGGCGCGGTCGCAGAGCAGCCAGTGGGACCAGTCCTCGTGCTCGATCTGCATGGCCTTGCCGATCAACAGCGCGCGGAAGCCGGAGCAGTCGATGAAGAAGTCCGCTTCGACCGAGCGGCCGTCCTTCAGTTGCAGTCGCTCCACAAAGCCGTCCGGCCGGGTCACCACGTCCTCGACCATGCCTTCGGTGCGCGTAACCCCGCGCGCCTCGGCGAAACCGCGCAGGTAGCGGGCGACCCGGGTGGCGTCGACATGCAGGGCGTAGCTGGCGCCGGCGATCGGCGTGTTGGGGGCCTTGAACGGCAAGGTGAACCGCCCCTCGCGCGCCATGACGCTGGCCGGCGAGAAATCCTGCAGACCGGCGGCGTAGCCATGCCGCCGCGCCTTCAGCCAGACCTGGTAGAAGTCGCTCAGCCCGACCGGCGCGCCGATGCTCCCGAACGGATGGAAGTAGCGCTCGCCTTTCTCGCCCCAGTCCCGGAAGTCGATTCCCAGCTTGAAGCTGGCGCCGGTCTCCCGCACGAATTCCTGCTCATTGATCCCCAGCTTGGCGAGCAGTTGCAGGAAGGGCGGCACGGTGGATTCGCCGACGCCGATCGTGCCGATGGCGTCGGATTCGACCAGTTCGATGTCGAACAGCTTGCCCTTGAAATGCTCCGCCATGACGGCCGCGGCGATCCAGCCCGCCGTGCCGCCGCCGACGATGCACACCTTGCGCAGCGGACGCCGATCCGACGGTTCCAAGGGCGGGTTCATGCGGCGACCGGGGGCTGGAGAGACGACAGGAACTCGGCGTGGGCGGGCGCGCGTGAAACCGCCTCCGCGACGGCCCGGCGCATTTCCGCGAGGCTGCGGGACAGCTGGTCCGCGTCGATCCCGTTGACGGCCGGATCATAGCCGTCCGGCCAAACGCCGAAGCCGGCGTAGATGGCCAGCCAGCTCGCCGGATGGAACATTTCCCAGCGATAGCGGACGAACTGGCCGCGCGCCTTCCATAGATCCAGCTTGCGCTGCAGCGTGTCGGGGATGGGCGCCTCGCGGCAGTCCCGCCAGAAGGGTTCGTCCCGGCCGTTCAGCTTGTAGTGCAGGATGACGAAGTCACGGACGCGGTCCAGCTCACACGCCGTCTGATCGTTGAACTCGTCGATCACCGGCTGGACGAAGCGGCGGTCGGGGAACAGGGCCTTCAGGCGGTCGATGGCGGTCTCGATGACCGCAATGGAGGTGCTCTCAAGCGGCTCGACGAACCCCGCCGACAGACCGATGGAAACGCAGTTCTTGACCCAGGCCCGACGGCGCCGGCCCGGCCGGAAGGGAATGCGCCGCGGCTCGGTCAGCGCCCCACCGATTAGATTCGGCGTCAGGTCGTCCAGCGCCTGCTCGTCGGTCACGTGTCGGCTGGAGAAGACGATGCCGTTGCCCGCCCGGTGCTGAAGCGGGATGCCCCATTGCCAGCCGGACGGCCGGGCCGTGACGCGGGTGAAGGGCGGCGGCGCCTCGCCCGGCGGGTTCTCGCTCTGCACCGCGAGAGCCGTGTCGCACAGCAACCACTTCGACCAGTCCTCATACGGCTCGGACAGGGCCTCACCGATCAGGAGGGCGCGGAAGCCCGAGCAGTCGACGAACAGGTCACCCTCGATCCGGCGGTCGTCGTCCAGCACCACGCCCTCGATGAAGCCGTCCCGCGGCCGCAGGTCCACCCCCAGGATGCGCGCGTCGATCCGCTCGCATCCGCCGGCCTCGGCATAGGCGCGCAAGTGCTGGGCGAAGGCGGTGGCGTCGAGTTGCAGGGCCCAGTCGAACACCGACAGGCTGGAGGGCGGGCGTGGCGACGGCGGAACGAACCGCCCGGCCTCGGCCAGCGAAGCCCCGAGCGAATAGGCGCTGAGCGGCGCGGTCTGACCCCGCTCCCGGTCGGCGAGCCAGAAATTGTGGAAGCCGATCCCCTTCAGCTCCTGTCCGTAGAGGCCGAATGGATGGATGAAGTCGGAGCCGGGCCCGGACCAGTCGTTGAAGCGGATGCCCAGCTTGCAGGTCGCCCCGGTCGCTCGCATCACCTCGGCGTCGCTCAGGCCCAGTTGGGCGTAGAAGCGACGGATCGTCGGAATGGTCGCCTCGCCGACGCCGATGGTCCCGATCGCGGAGGACTCCACCACCGTGACCTTCAGATCCGTCCCGCGGAAATGCTGCACCAGGGCGGCGGCCGTCATCCAGCCGGCTGTGCCGCCGCCGACGATGACGACGCTGCGGATGCGGGGATCGGGGTCCATCTGGGAAGCTTGCACTCAAAACGCCGCCTGAAAAGGCGGCCGGCGATGTCTCCATCGCCGGCCAGGTCTTCAGGGAAGCTAGAACCGGGCGCGAAGGCCCACGGAGTACCGCGGTTCGAACTGGTTGCGAGAGTGGAACTGCTCGGCCCCCTCCTCGAACTCGATATAGTACTCCTCGATCTCGCCGAGCACGTTCGAGCCGTTGAAGTAGACCGCGATATTGTCCGTGATGTCGTAGGTCACGTTCACGTCCACATACTGGGCCGTGTCCTGGTAGATGGGGAAGGTGCCGTTGATGATGTCCTCCGGCGGCGCGCCCGGATTCAGCGGAATGGCTCCGTGGTTACCGGACAGGCGGGGCGTTCGGTAGTTGTAGGCCACCCGCGCCTGCAACCGATCATCCTGGTACCAGACGGCGGCGTTCAGCTGGTACTTCGAGTTGTCCTGGAACGGCAGTTGGTCGCCCGTCGCATCGAATCCGTTCTGCGAGCTGTCGGAGAAGGTGAAGCTGCCGTCGAAGCCGAAGTTCGACCACAGGCCGCCGTCGGCCAGGAAGTCGCTCATCGCGATCTTGGCCCCGAGCTCGATTCCCTGCAGTTCCCCGCCCGCGCCCTGGACCGGACGGTTCACCGGCACGACGCGGCGGATGACGCCGTCCTGGTCGGGGAACTCGCCGTCGACGACGGTCGCCCGGGTGACGAAGCTCTCGATGTTCAGCTTGAACAGGGCGACGTTGAACAGCGACCCGCGGCCCAAATAATACTCCAGGCTCAGGTCGTAGTTGTCCGAGCGCCACGGATTGAGGTCCGGGTTGCCGTTGGCGCTGGCGCCCGTGACCCGCCGCACGCCGACCGGCGGAGCCGTGGGGTCGTCAGGGGTGGGACCCAGCGAGTCGGCGGTCTGGATGGTGACGCCGCCGCCGTAGTTGCCCAGATCCAGCGGGATCATGGTCTTGTTGAACGCCGCCCGCAGCCTCAGCCGATCGTTGAAGTCCCAGGCCAGGTTCACCGACGGCAGATAGTCGAAATAGCTCCGGCTCGAGTAGGTGTCGCCGGCGTCCAGGTTGGTGTCGCCGTAGTTGCGGGTTTCACCGGTCAGGTTCTGCCGCACGTCCAGCTCGGTCCGAATGACCTTGAGGCCGACGTCGCCGTGCAGCCGGCCGACCTCGATGCCGGACGTTAGATAGAAGCTCTCCTCCAGCAGGGTGACATCATAGCTGTTGCCCGGAATAATGACGGGGTAGGCGCTGCCGAAGACCCGCTGCTGGAAGGCCGTGACGTCGTCGAAGTCGCGCGGGTCAACCACCCACACGCCCGGCAGGCCTTGTGTGATCGAGCCGTAGTCGTCGAGGAAATAGACGTTGTTGTGCTCGTCCAGGGCCGTCGGCCGGTTGACCGTATAGCCTTGGAAGCAGGTCGGGGTGTTGGCCGCATTGCCGTCGCCGCAGTTCCCTGGCGTTGCGCCGATCGGGGCCAGCGGGTCGAAGGCCGGGTTGGAGACGAACTCGCCCGCCTGGCACTGGTTCTGGTTCATCACCACGTCGATGGCCTTCCACTGGGCCGAACAGCCGTTCGGATCCGTGGCGCCGTTGCCGGCGTAGAAGTCCGAAAACAGGTGGAAATTCTCGATCTCGACCTCTCGTCTCGAGACCCGTCCACCCACATCGACGCGCGTGATGAAGCCGAGCGCAGGTGCATCGAATTCGTAGGTGCTGTCGATCCGGGCCACGTCCAGCGTCGATTCATTGCGCTGGTTGCCTTCCGACGAGAAGGCGGCGACGGCGTAGCTGCCGAGATTCGCCATGTAGTCGGTCAAGGTATGTCCGGCGCCGAGGCCGCCCGAGATCATCTGGTCGAACTGGCTCCAGACCGTGTTCGAACCGCCGATGTCCAGATGGACCAGCGGATCCTCGCCGATGCCCAGCGGATTGGGGTTGATGTAGCGCCCGCCGTTCGAACCGATGACTCCATTCGAATACTGCGAACCCGGATACATGGCCGCGATCGAGGCCGGATAGAACGGCCCGCGCGTACGGTCGTTCGGATCACGGAACAGGGTGAACTGACGGTCCGGCGAATATTCCCAGTTAGACAGATCGCCCTGCACCTGACCGTTCATGCTGAGCAGCGAGGCGTCGGCGTGAATGATGCGGCCCGACAACCGGAACGGTCCGCCGTTGTCGTAATCCATCTCCAGGTTCAGGTTCGTCGACTCGGTTTCGGTGACCCGGTTGACCGTGAAGGAATTCATCCACCAGACATCGAGATCGTACTCATCGACATCGAGCCACGGCTGGCCGTTGCCGCCGGTGACGCCGGTGGTTTCGAAGTCGGTGGGAATCGTCCAGCCCAGCGCGCTCCAGCGGTTGGAGATGTTGAGGCCGGCGGCTCGGTTGTATTCCTTCTGGTTGGTATAGAAGGCCTCGCCCGTCACGGTCAGGCCGTTTCCGACGTCCCACTGCACGGCCCCGTTGAGGCTGTGGCGGTCGCGCTCCACCACCCGCCGGAAAGTGTCGTAACCGTGGGGCGCGATCCAGTTGTCGCCGCCGCCGCCCCAGTCGTTATTGCCGAACACGCCGCCGCTGACGCCGGAGTAGTTGTTGCCAAGGTTCGACTGGCTCACCACCCCCGAAAGCATCACACCGAAGCCGTCAGTCCGCCAGTTGACGAGACCGTTGAACAGGTAGTCGTCCTCGCCAGTGTCCTCGCCGGTGGCGTACTCCTGCGTCAGGGCAAAGGTCGTCCCGTGGTCGAAATCGTAGGGTCGCCGCGTGCGGAGATCGATGGTGCCCGAGATGCCGGACAAGGCGTTGCGTGGGTCCATGGACTTGAAGACGACGATCGAGCTCATCAGCTGCGCCGGCACGTCGTTGAGGTTCGGCTGGGCGCTCCCGAGATTGCCGGCGCTCAGATACTGCTCGCCATTGAGAAGGGTCACGACCTGCGGCAGGCCGCGAATGTTGACGGTAGAGCCTTCGCCCGCGGTGCGCTGCACCTGGATGCCCGCGATGCGCTGGAGGGCGTCGGCCACGGTGACGTCGGGCAACTTGCCGATATCCTCGGCGGAGATGGCGTCGACGATGGCCGTCGATTCACGCTTGATGTCGATAGACTGTTCCTGCGACCGGCGGATGCCGGTGATGATGACTTCCTCGACCTCGGTCGCCGTCTCGGCGCCTGGGTCCTGGGCCAGCGCCGGCGTCGACAGGGCACTGCTGGCCATCAGCGCGGCCAGCCAGGTAGTGCGTTGAACCTTCATCGAAATCCCCCTCGTCGCAGTTCAGCGTTTGTCGGCGACGACCGTCGAGGTTTGGGAAAGGAGACGACGGCTCTGAACACAGCCGCACTCACTGCGCCGCAATACAGTCGACGCGGGGTCAACGCCCGTAAAGGCGCGCGCTCCTGGGTTTCCTACCTCGAAGGTCTCCGCCTTCTGAGTATGAAGCTAAGCACAAGTTGAGAGCGTTCACAATGCCTCATGTTCATCCCGTGAATGCTCTGAATCCCTCCGCCGCGGCAGGCGTTGCTAGTCCGCCGGACAGTCGGCTGGGCCGACGTCCGGAGTCAGCTGAACTTCCGAGACGGAAATCGTCACCGCCGCGCCGCTGGACAGCACGAAGGGTGTCTCGATCGCCTCAGCTCGAGGCTCCACGAAACACGACAGCCGCACCCTGTATGTCTGCCAATCCCCCACGGGGGCCGAGGCCAGGTCGCCGGCCAGGTCCACAGCGGCGCTTCCGAATCCTAGAGAGAGCTCTCCCGCAGGGACCGCGTCGATCCGGTACCGAAAGCTCAGGGCCAGGTCCCCGTTGACCTCGCGGCGAAGATCGACCGGCGGCCCCCAGATGAGCGCCCGGCCGGGACCGGTGAAGGTCAGGCGGCGGCCGCTTTCCTGGGCGAGGTCGTCGATGGGCCGGACAGAAACCGCATCGCGCGGGCTGTCGCCGGAGGTCTCGTCGCCCAGCCGCGTCTGCCCCCCCGCGTCCTCGAGGATCAGGGACCAGGGCGGATTGATGCGTCCATTGACCAGATACTGGTCCGCGCCCCCCGCCGGCGAGACGACCCCGGGTTCCTCGGACAGGGCGGGCACATCCGCGGGGCGGCCGTAGCTCAACCCATAGCCGTAGGCGAACAGCGGATCATAATTCGGTTCGCCGCGGTTCAGAGGCTCGCCAGTCGCGTCGTTGGGCCAGCTGAACGACAACACGCCCGAGAAGTCATGGCGAGCGGCGCCGCTCGCATCTCCGATCAGGACGTCCGCGATTCCGCCGCCCTCCGTGCCCGGCAACCAGGCCGCCACGAAGGCGTCCGACTCGTTGATCTCCGGGTTCACCCACATTGGACGACCCGACAGGAAGACCGACACCGTCGGGACCCCCGCCGCCTTGAGCCGGCGCAGGATCGCCAGTGGCTCCTCGGGCGCGAAGTCCACGGTGCGCAGGTCGCCGAGGAATTCGGCATAGGGCGTCTCGCCGAACACCACTATGGCCACATCGGGACGCTCGGCGAAGCTTCCGTCGGCGCTGAGGGTGGCCGCCCCGCCCGCCGTCGTCACCGCCTCGTCGATCCCGGCCCAGATCGATTGTCCGCCCGGGAAGTCGGCGTTGGTGTTTCCGGTCCCCTGCCAACTCAGAGTCCAGCCGCCCGCCGCCTGACCGATGTCGTCCGCCGCCGTCCCGGCCACCAACACCTTGGCGCCGCCGGCGATCGGCAGAACGCCGCCCTTGTTCTTCAGCAGCACGAGCGATTCCCGCACTGCCTGACGCGCCAGCGCCCGGTGGGCCGGCGAGCCCAAATGCTGCAACTGACCCTCGACCGGACGGTCCTTGCGGAAGACGCCGGCCTTGACCTTGGCGCGCAGGATGCGGCGCACGGCCTCGTCGAGCCGGGTCATCGAAATCTCGCCCGAGCGGACCTGGGCCAGGGTGTTCTCATACAGCGGCCGCCAGCTGTCCGGGGCCATGAACATGTCGATGCCGGCGTTGAAGGCGGCTGCGCAGCTCTCGTTGGAACAGCCCGGCAGCTGGCCGTGGGCGTTCCAGTCCGAAACCACAAAGCCGTCGAAGCCGAGCGGTCCGCGCAGCACATCGGTCAACAGCGTCTCATTGCCGGAGTGTTTGACGCCGTTCCAGCCCGAGAAGCTGGCCATGACCGACAGCACGCCCGCGTCGATGGCCTGCACATAGCCGCCGAGATGGATGTCGATCAGCTCCTGCTCCGTGCCGGTGAAGTCGCCCTGATCCCGGCCGCCGTCGGTGCCGCCATCGGCGAGGAAATGCTTGGCTGAGCCGGCGATCCGGCCGGGCTCCAGCGGATGGTCGGGGCTCAGCGTCCCCTGCAGGCCCAGCGTCAACGGGCCGGCGTAGGCGCGCTGCACCTCGGGATCTTCGGAATAGCCTTCATAGGCGCGGCCCCACCGGTCGTCGCGCGGCACGGCCAGGGTCGGGCCGAAGGTCCAGTCGGCCCCCGTGACGGCCACTTCGAGCGCGGTCGCCTCGCCAATCCGGCCGATCAAGTCCGGATTGCGGGTCGCGCCGAGGCCGATGTTGTGCGGAAAGATGGTGGCGCCGACGACATTGTTGTGCCCGTGCACGGCGTCGATACCGAAGATCAGGGGGATGCGGGCGCCGGGCCGTTCGCCTGCGGCCGCCCGGAAGGCCCTCGCCAGGTCGACCCACCCCTGAGGATCACCCCTTTCCTCGCCCCCCGGGCCAGAGTTCCCGCCGGCCAGAATGGAGCCCAGCGGATATTGCAGCAGGTCCTGCGGGCGGATCGAGCCAATGTCCGCCTGGATTGTCTGGCCGACCTTCTCCTCCACCGTCATCCGGCTCATCAGCTCGGCGACGAACGCTTCGGTAGCGGCGTCGCTCATGGCATCGGGCGAGGCGGCGGTCGGCCAGACCGCGGGCGTCGCTCGGGCGCTTGGGGCGGGCGCTGGCGCCTGGGCGGCGGCGGGCGGACAAAGGGTGAGGCTCGCTGACAGAACCAGGGCCAGGGCCGAAACAGTACCGCGCATGTCGTCCTCCAATCGCACGGTTACGACTGACCGTCACCGCGCCCGTTCGCTGCAGCCGGATCCATGCATTCAAGGGAGGGCCGCGATTGCGGCGCGCCTGCCTGTCAGCGTTCCAGCCCTGAGGTCTCCGCCTCCTGAAAACGAAGACAGCACAGATTGTGAGCGTTCACAATCCATGTCCGGCGAGCTGCACCGAGTGTCGGGATGCGCTCACCCGCAGACGGGCCGCGGCCGGGCGAGCCGGGGGCGGCCGGGCCTGGCGCGGTGGGGGAACGGGCCGCAAGCGACACGTTGAACGGCCTCTGACGACCTGGGGCCCGTGGGCTCCACTGATCAAGGGCGTGCAATTTCGGGGTGCGCCGGACAAGCGAAAGCCCCCGCTTTCGCGAGGGCCTGTCAGTGTCGTTCGGTGTTTGGGTGCGGGAGCAGGATTTGAACCTGCGACCTTCAGGTTATGAGCCTGACGAGCTACCGGGCTGCTCCATCCCGCGGCAAACGGTAGTGCAAGGGAAGAGCGGTTCGAGAGATGGGCGACAGCCCAAAATACAATCATCT